>JALVEY010000175.1 GCA_027030485.1 Persephonella sp. | reverse complement strand
ATTTTTGTAAGCTTTTGATAAAACAAGGGATTTTGAGGTGCTGTCCTCAATCTCTCCGTGTATGTTTCCCCTGTAATCCTTTACATACCAAGGGTGTTCTGATCTTACAGAAACAACCTGAATAAAGGGACTGCCGAGTTCTTCTTTGTATGCTACAGGTGCATCCCAGTATCTGAAAAACATTCTGTATCTGTCAGATTTTTCAACCCTGTAGGTGTAAACCTCTTTTAGATGTATTTTTTCATCTACCGTTAAATAGGCTTTGTAGTCTGCAGTAAGGTCGTGAAAAAGAAGTCTAAGATCTTTAATATAAGCGAAATATAAACCTGTTAACCCGATGAAAAGGGTTATAAACATTAAGATCTTAAACTTTTTTTCTTCTGTCATCTTTTCCAGTTAAGGTCAGGTCTTTTCTGGATCTCTTCACCAAACTCAAGGTAATCCAGTCCTGTAAAATTAAAAACATTTGCCACTATGTTGGAGGGAACTGTATCCCTCATTGTGTTAAATTCCTGAACTATGTTGTTGTAAGTGTATCTATGTCTTGATATTTCATCTTCTATGTTTCTTATTGACTGGGTAAGATCTGCGGCAAGCTCTGATGTTTTCAGCTCAGGATAATTCTCAACTGTAAGAAGAATGTTTCCCATTATATCCCTTGACTGTTTTTCTATATCTGATAACTCTTTGGGGGATTTAACTCCAAGAACCTCACTCCTGAGCCGTGTTATCTTTTCAAATGTTTCCTTTTCAAAATCTGCATAGCTTTTGACTGTTTCTAACAGCTGGGACAGCATATCAAGCCTTTTTTTCAGGGCTACCTTCACCTGACCCAGTGTTGCCTTAGCACCGTTTTTCAGCGTCATAAATCTGTTGTAGGTGGATATAACATAAAAAACAATCCCTATTACAATTCCCAGAATTATTATCTTCAGCATTTTTACCTCAAAAATGTGTATTATTTAAAATTAAATTACAGCACAGAAGGTACAAAAACAAATGATCAGGCTAAATAGGTTCATATCCCAGTCTGGAGTGTGTTCAAGAAGAAAGGCAGACCTTCTTATAAAGGAAGGTAGGGTTAAGGTAAACGGAAAGGTTGTAGCACAGCCTGGAATAAAGATTGATCCAGAAAGGGATACTGTTGAATTAGATGGAAAACTGATAAAACCGCAGGAAAAAAAGGTTTATATAAAAATTTACAAACCAAGAGGATACCTTACACAGCTTGGCAAAGATAAGTTCGGCAGAAAAACCCTGACTGATCTAATGGAAGAAGTAGGGATAAAAGAAAAGGTTTTTCCGGCAGGAAGACTTGATCTTGAGAGTGAAGGTCTTCTTATACTGACAAATGACGGGGATTTTGCAAACATAATAATGCACCCTAAGAAAAAAATACCAAAAAAGTATGTTGTAGAGGTAAAGGGAAGGGTAAGCAGTGAAACATTTAACAAAATGAAAAAAGGAAAAAAACTGGACGATACCTTTTTGAAACCTGATGATATAAAAATACTAAGGAAGAAAAAAAATTCAACATTACTGGAGATCACTATCCATTCAGGACAGAAAAGGATAATAAGAAGATTTATGAAATCTTTTGGTCATCCTGTTTTAAGGCTGATAAGAGTTGGGATAGACGGTATATCTATTGAAGGGCTGAAACCTTTTCAATGGAAGTATTTAAGCAAGAAAGAGATTGAGAGTGTGGTGAAATAAGCATCATAAAGGTCTATATTAAAAAGAAAAGGTTAGGAGGAGCAATTTATGAACCTTAAGATTGAAAGACCTGAAGATGTTTTACCTCTGATGAAGGAGTATGAACTGCCTGACGGACTTCCCCTTTACAAGGCTTTAAAGGGCTACACAGTGCTTGAAGCTGTTCAGCCGGGAAAGGTGGGAAATGTTATTTTTATCCTTGCAGAGAAAGATGAAAACGGTAAAAAATCTTTCAGAATAATCAGATACTTCAAAACATTTGGTGATGTGGGAATAGAAGCAGACTTTACACCTGAGAATGTTGAACAGGCTGTAGGGATAGTATTTCACACGATGGCAAAACATATTATGTGATATAAGGTGTTGAAATTTTTTAGTTTTTGCATATAATACAAATCCCCTCAGGTTAGAAGGACTCGCAGCACCTGAGCTGTGTTTCCTCTCATGGCCCTCCTAACCTCCTATTTCTGGCGGTGCATCAGGCACCGCCCTTTTTAAATCATCTTTTTTATCCTGTTTTTGATGTTGTTTAGAAAGACCATCGCTTCAATAGGTGTCATGTCTGCAAGATCAAGCTCTTCAATCTCTCTCAGTATCTGTTTAATCTGATCTGACTCTTCCTGCTGGATCTGGTTGAAAAGGGGAAGGTAATCCTCCTTTTTCTGTGAAAGGTTTATTATTGTTTCATCAATTTTTTTCTCCTGCTCTTCCTCAAGATGGTAAAGTATCTCGTAAGCTCTTTTTATTATCTCCTCTTTTATCCCTGCAAGCTTTGCAACATGAACCCCGTAGCTTTTGTTTGAGAAACCTTCCATCACTCTATAGAGAAATCTTATGTTTTCCCCTTCCTCATCTATATGCATATGGAAGTTTTTCACTCCCCTTATCTCCTCCTCAAGTTTTGTAAGCTCGTGGTAATGTGTGGCAAAAAGTGTTTTTGCCCTTATGTTCTTGCTGATGTACTCAGAAACAGCCCATGCTATAGAAAGACCGTCGTAAGTGCTTGTTCCCCTTCCAACCTCATCAAGAACAATAAAGCTTTTTTCTGTAATGTTGTTCAGAATGTTTGCAACCTCAAGCATCTCAACCATAAATGTTGAGAGACCCTTTGACAGAATGTCCCCTGAACCGATCCTTGTGAAAATACCGTCTACTATCCCTATTTTTCCCTTTTTTGCCGGTATAAAAGATCCTGTCTGTGCGAGGATAATAATTATCGCAGACTGTCTTATGTACGTGCTTTTTCCTGCCATGTTTGGACCTGTTATTATGTGGAAGTAGGATTTTTCATTCATCTTCAGATCATTCGGAACAAAATCGCTGACAGATTCAGCTATTACAGGGTGGTATCCCTCCTCTATAAAAATGGAGTACTCATCTGTTATCTCAGGTTTTACCCAGCCCTTTTCAACAGCTATCGTTGAGAGGGACTGGACAGCATCAATTTCTCCTACCATCTGGGCTGTTTTTACTATTCTATCTGATATAAATGAGACCTCCTCCCTCAGTTTCATAAATATCTCGTATTCTAAGGTTTTTATCTTCTCATCAGCTGACAGTATTTTTTCTTCAAACCTCTGGAGTTCATCTGTTATAAACCTTTCAGCATTGGAAAGGGTCTGCCTCCTTCTGTAGTGTGGAGGAACAAACTTAAGGTTTGGCTTTGTTATCTCTATGTAATAGCCCATTACCTTGTTGAAGCCAACCTTCAGGCTCTGTATCCCTGTTTCTTCTCTCTGTTTCTGCTGATACTGTTTTACCCACTGACTTCCTTTTTCTTTTATCTGTTTTAACTCGTCAAGATCAGGGTTAACACCTTTTTTTATTAATCCCCCTTCTTTCAGGTGAACAGGGGGATTATCCTCAAGGGTTTTTTCCATCTTTTCAACAAGCCATTCAAAATCTTCTATCTCTTTAAAGGCATTTTTCAGAAATTCTGATTTAACATTTTTTTCCAGTTTTTTTAGTTTCTGGATATTTTTTAAAGACTCCCTCAAAGCAACCATATCCCTCGGGGACATTGTGCCTGATGATATTTTGGAAATCAATCTCTCAACATCAAATATATCTTTCAGTATCTGTCTTATTTCCTCCCTGAGAACAGAGTTTTTATAAAGTTCTTCAACGGCTTCCTGTCTGTTTATAATAAGGTTAAGATCTTTAAGGGGGTGAAGGAGGTAAAACTTCAACTTTCTTCTTCCCATTCCTGTCAGTGTTCTGTCTATAATCCTGAAAAGGGGAATATTCCCCTCATTAGCATTAACAAGTTCAAGATGTTTCTGTGCAGAGTAATCAAGCCTGATAAAGATGTCTTCTTTGTACGGTTTAAGGTGGGATATGAAAGGTAGAAAATCCTTCTGTGTTATCCTTGCATACTTAAGGATTGATGCTGCAGATCTAACTGCAGGGCTGTCTTTCTGTGAGAAGCCAAAGGAGGACTCATTAAATGTTTTAAAAAATTTTAAAAGCTCATCAACAGACTGCTGATCAAAAAAATCCTCAGGTAGCTGGGTGATAAATATCCATCTGAAGTTTTCCTTCAGGAAGTCAATATTTTTACCTTCAGGAAGAAGTATCTCTTTAGGCTGAAACTTCCCTATAAATGAGATAAGGCTGTCTGTATCCATAACTGAGGCAAAAAACTCACCTGTTGAAAGATCAAGATATGAAACACCAAAATCACTCCCTGATGGGAAAACAGAAGCAAGGGCAGACCTCATCTTTTCGTTCTCAAAGTATGTTCCGGGAGTTATCACCCTTATAACATCTCTTTTTACTATCCCTTTTGCTTTTGATGCATCCTCAAGCTGTTCACATATGGCAACCTTGTGTCCTTTAGAAACAAGCCTTGATATGTAGCTGTCAGCAGAGTGATAAGGAATTCCGCACATTGGAATGTATTTATCCTTTCCTACTTTCTTTTTTGTAAGGGCTATGTTCAGATCCCTTGCCCCTGTGTAGGCATCTTCATAAAACATCTCATAAAAGTCACCTAATCTGTATAAAACGAGGGCATCAGGATAATCATTTTTTATTCTGTGGTACTGGGCTAACATAGGTGTCATATTTTTATCTGACATATATCTGACTCCCTGAAAAATTCTTCCCTAACAATATATTACAGTTTTAGCCTGAAAGCTAAATAAGGATCAACCCTTACACCCCCCAAGTAAATCCCAAAATGGAGGTGTGGTCCTGTTGATCTTCCTGTGGAGCCTACTTTTCCTATGATCTGCCCTCCTTTTATCATCTGCCCCTCTTTTACAGCTATACTTGATAGATGGGCGTAAAGTGTGTGAAGCCCCAAGCCGTGATCTATGACTACTGTTTTTCCGGTATAAAAAAACTCCCTTGCCAGAACAACTCTGCCTGACAGGGAGGCATAAACTTCTGTTCCTTCAGGGGCTTTAAAATCCACACCCCAGTGAACCGATCTTTTTTTGCCGTTTATTACCCTTTTTGCTCCAAAGGGTGTTGAGATGGACAGAGCTTTTAATGGCTTTATAAAACTGCTTTCTGTGAATTTTTTCTCTGTGTACTCGGAAAGTTTTTTTCTTAAAATTCTGTTTTCATTTTTTATTCTTTCTATAAGCTCATTTGTTAACTTCCTTTCCTTTACTGTTATCTTTGATACAGGATACTTTCTTTTTTTGATTTTAATAAATTTTCTAAAAATTACCCTGCCCTCAGAAATAACATTCAAAACGGCTATTTTTCCTGTCCGGTAGGGAATTGCAAAAAATGATATTCCATCATAAACGGGAAACTTGATGGTTTTGTGGTCTGTTTTTACCTCAATGTAGGCATTTTTTGTTTCTATCTTGATAATGTTCAGACCTGCAGGATAGAAGTTGTCAGAAAGTATTTTTACCTCACTGCACAGCCCGAAACCTGCCAAGACGAGCAAAAAAAGTATTATCTGCATATTTTTAGTATAATCTTATTTTATGGATACAGCCACATTTTTAAAGGTTTTAGACATTTTACAAAAAGAGTTTCCCAAATGGAACGCCCCTGTAGTCTCATTGATGGCAAAAAGGGATCACAGAACGCCGTTTCAGATACTTATTTCAACGATTATAAGCCTCAGAACAAAGGATCAGGTGACTGCGCAGGCTTCAGAAAGGCTTTTTAAGATCGCAAAAACACCTGAAGATATACTGAAGCTGTCAGAGGAGGAGATACAGAAAGCTATTTATCCTGCAGGTTTTTACAAAAACAAAGCAAAAACAATTAAAGAAATAGCCCGAATAATTGTTGAAAAATACAACGGGAAAGTCCCTGATACCCTTGAAGAACTTCTAAAACTTCCCGGTGTTGGAAGAAAAACAGCCAACCTTGTTCTTGCCCTATCTTTTGGCAAACCTGCCATCTGTGTTGATATTCACGTCCACAGGATAACAAACAGGCTTGGTTTTGTTAAAACAAAAAATCCGGAAGAAACAGAAAAACAGCTTATGGAAAAAGTTCCTGTAGAGCACTGGAACAGGATAAATGATCTTCTGGTGGCATTCGGTCAGACTATCTGCAAACCTGTTTCTCCTTTATGTTCAAAATGTCCTGTTGAAAAATACTGTGAAAAAGTTGGTGTGGAAAAGCACCGTTAAATGTTTTGCTTTATCTCATTGAACTTTTTT
>JALVEY010000174.1 GCA_027030485.1 Persephonella sp. | reverse complement strand
AACACTGTTATAAAAAATATGGAGAGGCGATATGTCCTGGATAACCCTGGATAAGATAAGCAAGCTGAAGGAAAAGTTTGATTTTGTTCAGATAAATGAGAATGAAAAAGGTTTCCATTCTGTAGAACTTCCAAAGGAAAATCTGAAACAGTTTCTAAAATTCCTGAAAGATGATCCAGACTACAGCTTTAAAATGTTCATAGACTGGACTATCATAGATCACGGTGCTAAAGCAGATCCAAGATTTCAGGGGGTTTTAATTCTGTTTTCCCCGGAGTATAAAGAGAGAATAATAATAAAAACATGGGCAACAGATGAGACCCTTCCAACTCTTACGGATATGTGGTCAGGGGCAAAATGGGCAGAAAGGGAAGCATGGGATATGTTCGGGATAAGGTTTGAAGGGCATACCAATCTTGTAAGAATGTTTATGTGGGAAACATATCCCCATCACCCCCTTAGGAAGGATTTTCCTTTGAAAGGACACGAAGAGGTAGAACTTCCTTCATTAAATGAAAAAGAAAGAATGGATCAGCTTGAAGGGTTGCAGAACTACTCAAGAATGCACACACCCCTTCCAACCCTTGAAGATCTTGAGATAACACAGAAAAAAAGAATGCCAAACAAAAAATCACAGGTTGTTCTAAACTGGGGTCCTCTTCATCCAGGAACACACGGGACGATATGGTTCTTGTTTGATATGGAGAGTGAGTATGTTCAGGAATGCGATATTATAATAGGTCAACTCCACAGGGGAGTTGAAAAGATAGCAGAAAATCTTAATGTCCAGCAGATACTGCCTTATACAGACAGAATGGATTACATAGCATCAATGAATGAAAACCATTCAGTCTGTGTTGCAGCTGAAAAGCTACTTGGAATACATGAAAAAATACCACCAAAAGCAAAATATATAAGAACAATGCTTGCTGAACTTTCAAGGATAAATTCCCACCTTTTGTGGCTTGGAACCTACGCCCTTGATCTTGGTGCTTTAACAATGTTCCTGTATACATTCAGGGAAAGAGAAAAGATAATGGACATATTTGAGGGTATAACAGGAGCAAGATTTACAATAAATTACTTCAGGGTAGGTGGAGTTTATGCAGACCTTCCTTACGGTGCATTGGACGCTATAGAACATTTTATAAAAGACTTCCCAACCAGACTTTCAGATTATGAAAACCTGCTGACAAGAAACAGAATATGGCTCAGAAGAAATATTGACGTTGGAATTATAACCGAGCAAGATGTTTATGATTATGGTTTAACAGGAGCTGTAGCAAGGGCTTCTGGCGTTCCTTATGATCTCAGGATTATTGATAAGTATGATGCGTACAGCGAAGTGGAATTTGATGTTCCTGTTGGAGAAAAAGGAGATTCTTATGATAGATATCTGGTAAGAATAGAGGAGATGAAACAGTCTTCAAAAATTGTCCAGCAGTGCATTGAGAAGCTTAGAAAGATGTCAAAAAATGATCCATTCTTCTTTGAACCTGAAGATAAAAAAATGAAAATAACCATAGATGGAAGAGGAACAAAACTGTTCAAAGGGGAAGTTTATGCAGGAACAGATAACCCAAGAGGTGAACTTGGTATTTATATATACATGCCTAAAGATGGTATAAAACCATACAGGTTTAGACTTAGATCAGGAGCATTTTATAACCTTCAGATATTCCCAAAACTTATGATCGGAAGGCCTATAGCCGATGCAATTACCATACTTTCAACGATTGACCCGGTTGTCGGGGAAACAGATAGATAGGAGGAAAAAATGGGGATAAAAAAGGTTGGTTTAAATAGAAATATCCAGCCCCAATCATTGACTGAGAAAGTATTCTTCCTTGATTTTATGAAAGGGCTCAGAACAACTATAAAACATCTTTTTAAAAAAGTTATAACCGTTGATTTTCCCTTTGAACTTGTTGAACCTGCTCCCAGATTTAGAGGTATTCACGGTCTGAGAAATGTTGATGGAACAGAAAAAGATGACTTTCAGGCATGGGTAAAAAAGCTGAAGATAAAGCCTCCCGAGATGGGAGAAACAAGATGTATAGCCTGCAAGTTCTGTCAGGCGGCATGCCCTGTTCCTGAGATATTTATCATAAAGGCTGACAAGCTTGATGTTCCTGAAGACCATCCCCATCACGGTCTTAAGGTTCTGTCCCAGTTTGATATGGATCTTTCAAAATGCATGTTTTGCGGATTATGCACCCTTGCCTGCCCAACAATATGTATAATTCATACTGATGTTTATGATCTCTCTGCTTATACAAGAAGGGGATGTGTATTGGACAAAGAAACACTTTCAAAAATAGCAGATGACTTTATAGCAAGAAGAGGAAAAGAAAAATACGATGAAAAATCCCAGTGGCCTGACTACCAGAAAATCTGGGACGATGCAGATAAGGCAAGAGCAAAAGCATGGGATAACAATCCTCCAAAACTTGGTCCAAACTATGCAGATCAGCAGTGAATCCATAAAGGTGTCGTGAGGCACCTATCACAACAAATTAAGCTTATAATATTGTTTTACACAATGTTTTCAGGTGGTTATTAATGAAACTTACAGGAAAAGATCAGCTTGTCTCAATAATCAAAGACAGAATTAAAAAAGAAGGAGAGATTTCCTTCAGAGACTTTATGGATATGGCTCTTTACTACCCAGAGCTGGGCTACTACACCTCCCCTGAAGAAAAAATCGGTGGGCATGGGGACTTTTATACAGCATCTGAGCTTGACAGGGCATTTGGTGAGCTACTTGGAAAGCAGTTTGTAGAGATTTACACAAAAATAGGGGAAGAAAAATTCAGAATTGTTGAGATAGGTGCAGGAAAAGGATACCTTGCTTTTGATATTCTGAAATTTCTTCAGGAAAACTATCCAGAAGTTTTTAGAAATACAACATACACCATAATAGAAAAATCCCCTTACCACATAAAAACACAAAAGGAGATACTGTCAGTTTTTGAAAATGTTGAATGGGTTCAGGACATTATAGATTTTGAGGATGAAAGCATTACAGGGGTTGTTTTCTCAAATGAGCTTTTTGATTCATTTCCTGTTCATCTTGTCAGAAAAATAAAAGGAAAGATATACGAGGTTTTTATAAAGGTTGACGAGGAAAATAATGTTCAGGAAATCCTGAAGGAAGTTTCAGAAGAGATCTTAAAGTACATAGCCCAGTTAAATATAAATATTCCTGAAGGCATGCAGACAGAGATAAATCTTGATGCAGTTGATTACATACAGAAAATAGGAAAGAAATTAAAAAAAGGGTTTGTTATTACCATTGATTACGGATATCCGTCTGCTGAGCTTTACAAACCATACAGAATGAAAGGAACTCTTCTGTGCTACTACAGGCATAGGTACTCTGAAAACTTTTATGAAAATGTTGGAATGCAGGACATCACATCACATGTGAATTTTTCAGCTCTTAAATACTACGGAATGATAGCAGGTCTTGACTTTACAGGATTTACAGATCAGGCCCATTTTTTGACAAATCTTGGTCTTATGGAGATATTTGAAAAGCTTCAGGAGAAAAATGATTATGAATCTTTTGAAAGGCTAAACAGACTGAAAACACTTGTTCTTCCTAAGGGAATGGGAGAAAAATTTAAGGTTCTGGTACAGCATAAAAACATAAAAGACCCTTCAATAAAAGGGCTTGATATGTTACCTTACATGAGCGACAGATACAGACTATAGGAGAGGCTTATGTTTGTGTATTTATTGATGCTTATCCCTTTTGTAGCTTACGGAGAAGAAACAGGACAATTTGTAGATCTTCTGGCAGCAAAAGACCCTATTGCTGACATTGTTTATAAAATGCTTTTTGCTGGTGTTTTTCTTGTAATGGGGAGTTTTTCCCTCTGGTACGCAGGAAGACTTGCACTTATAAGACATATTACTTACAAAACAGCATTTTTGATAACACTTATAACATATGTCCTGCTTGGCATCATGAAAACAGGAATGGTCATGGCTGGGGTTTATGTTCCGGGAATGCTGTGGATTCTCATATTGATAGCAGTAACATTTGAGATATTCCTCGCAAAATTCATACTCAGGTCAACATGGGTAAAAACGGTAATAGCTGTGATTTTAGGAAATATAATGACGGTTTTGATAGTTTTACCTGTTTTTGTTGTTGCAGGTTCTCTGTGGGCTTATTTTTTAGCCTCTAAAGGCGGTTGAAAATAACTGTAATTTCCATATTATATTGGCGAAAATAAAAAATGTAAGTTAGAGCCATGATTGTAGAGCTGAAAGAAAAATTAAATGAGCTTAAGAATAGGTTTGAAAATATAAAAGAGATTATGAATCCAGATCAGCTTGAGAGAGAACTTTCTACTATTGATCAGGAAATGGGAAAACCAGATTTCTGGAACGACCAGAAAAAGGCACAGGAGACAGCAGGCAAGAGAAACAGCATCTCAAACAGGTTAAATGAGATAAAATCAGTTGAAAAAAGGATTTCAGATATTGATGAGTATCTACAACTTCTTGAGATGGAATACGATGAGGAAACAGAAAAAGAGATAAAAAATGAGATTGAAAATCTTGAAAAGGAGATAAACAGACTTGAAACAGCAAGCCTCCTGGCAGGGGAGTACGACTTCAAAAATGCTATACTGACCCTGCAGGCTGGTTCAGGTGGTGTGGAGGCATGCGACTGGACAGAGATGCTTCTGAGAATGTATCTCAGGTGGGCTGAGAAAAATGGGTTTGAGATCGAGATGGTGGACTACCAGCCTGACGATGTTGCAGGGATAAAAAGTGCAACCGTGATAATCAAAGGTCCTTACGCTTACGGCTACCTGAAAGGAGAACAGGGAGTTCACAGACTTGTAAGAATATCACCATTCGACGCCAACAAAAGAAGGCATACATCATTTTCTGCTGTTTCTGTGATACCTGAGATAGGGGAAGACGTTAAGGTAGAAATAAAAGAGGAAGATCTCAGAATTGACACATTCAGAGCATCTGGAGCAGGAGGACAGCATGTTAACACAACAGATTCAGCTGTAAGAATAGTCCACATCCCCACAGGAATAACAGTGTCATGCCAGAGTGAAAGATCACAGATCCAGAACAGAGCAAAAGCGATGCAGATGCTAAAAGCCAGACTTTACCAGTACAAACTGGAAAAACAGAAAGAGAAACAGAAGGAGCTTGAAGGGGAGAAAAAAGATATTACATGGGGAAGCCAGATAAGATCGTATGTATTCCAGCCTTACCAGATGGTTAAGGATCTGAGGACAGGGTATGAAACAGGAAATATACAGGCTGTAATGGATGGGGATATTGATGGTTTTATTGAAAGCTACCTTAAGTGGCGTGCAACTGAAAAACAGCAGAAATGACCATGCGTGATAAATTTACGATAACAATTCATGATGTTAACGGTGTAAAACAGTACACCCTCAAACAGATAGTAAAAAGATATTTTCTTTATTTTATTGGTTTTTTGGTACTCTTTTTTGTCATAAGTACATCTGTAATTTATTTTTTGTCTAAAGAAGTTATGGAGCTTTCAGAAAAAAAAGAAGAACTATTAAAACAGAATGTAAAATTGCTTAAAGAAAAAATAGCACTTAAAAAAAGTATAATTGAAAAAACATCAGAACTGAAAGAGCTTTCTGAAAAGGTAAGAAATATAGAAGAGATGATAGGTCTTATTCCTGAAGAAAAAAAAGAGTTTACAGAAAGAATAAAGGAACTCTCTCTGACAACAGGACAGATATACCATATATTTAAAAATATACCCAATGGTTCTCCCTTAAAAAGTACAATAATAACAAGTAGATTTGGATACCGGAAACATCCTGTTAATGGACAAAAAGACTTTCATCCGGGGGTCGACCTGAGGGCAAAGATTGGAACACCTGTTTTTTCAACGGCAAACGGGATAGTTGAGTATGCAGGAAAAAAAGGTGCTTACGGAAAAATGGTAATAATTCAGCACAACTACGGCTTTAAAACTATATACGGGCATCTAAGCAGAATAAAGGTGAAAACAGGCGATTTTGTTGAGAAAGGGCAGCTTATAGGTTTTTCTGGAAATACGGGACTTATCAACGGTCCCCACCTTCATTATGAAGTTAGATACTTGCAAAGACCTTTAAATCCTGTCAATTTTATAAGATGGAAAAAATTGAGCTACAAAGAAATCTTTAAAAAGGAGAGGCGTGTAAGATGGGAATCTTTAATAAAGGGGATAACCCTAAATCTACAACCGCTAATTCCGGAACAACAATAATAAGCGAAGGTTCTCACATTTCAGGGGAGCTTAAGTTTAACGGTTCTGTACATATAGATGGAGAGGTTGAAGGAAATATATTTTGTGAAAAAATACTGACTGTAGGAAAAAAAGGTAAAGTGAAAGGTAAAATAACAGCAGAAAAAATTATAGTCAGCGGTTTTATTGAAGGAGATGCAGAATGCACAAGTATAGAAATTATCTCAGGAGGAAAATTTATAGGAGAGATAACTTATAACGAGATAACGATAGAACCTCAAGGGATTTTTGAAGGAAATCTAAAGCTGAAAACAGGAAAAATAAAAAAGATAAATGGGGCAAAGGCTGAGAATGAAGGATAGCGTTATTGTTCTCGTTTCAGGAGGGATGGACAGTGCCACACTTTTATGGTTTGCAAAGGAAAAATTCAGTAAGGTTTACGCAATTTCCTTTGATTACGGTCAGAAACACAAAATAGAGCTGAGCTTTGCGAAAGAACTAATAAAGGAGGCAGATGTTGAAAAACATTTTATAGTGGAGGTTCCCCATCTAAAAGGAATTAAAGGATCAGCATTAACAGATGAGAATATTCAGGTTCCATCTGAGGAATATCCGGAAGGACCCCCAATAACAACAGTCCCTATGAGAAACCTGAACTTCCTGTCAATAGCAGCATCATTTGCTGATATATACGAGATTGAGAATATAGGTATAGGGATACACTCTGTTGACAGCCCGTATCCAGACTGTAGAGCTGAGTTTGCCTCATCGGTAGAAGCTGCGATAAACGCTTCATCAATAATGGTTGCAAAGAAAAAAAACAGGATTACAGTATGGACGCCATTTTTAGGAATGAGCAAAACTGATGTGTTAAAAATAGGTCTTGAGCTTAAAGTTCCCTATGAGAAAACATACTCCTGCTACAGAGGAACGCTACCCCCCTGCGGTGAGTGTGCAACCTGCAGGCAGAGGGAAGAAGCTTTTAGATCTTTAGGAGTTGAAGATCCTATAAAAAAGATAAAAAGGTAGGTAAATGGGAGAAAAAACAAAAAAGATAGTTATTGTGGAGTCGCCTAAAAAAGCAAGGGAGATACAGAAATATTTGGGAAAGGATTACTCTGTCAAAGCAACTGTAGGTCATTTTAAAGACCTTCCCGAAAAGGAGATGGGTGTTGACCTGAAAACATTTAAACCAAAGTTCATCATAAAATCCCCAAACCACAGAAAAATGCTCTCACAGATAAAAAAAATCTCTCAGGACGCTGAGGTTTTCATAGCAACAGACCCTGACAGAGAAGGATACGCTATCGGATATTTTATGTATGAAGAACTGAAGAAAAAAGCAAAAGATATAAAAAGGGCAGAATTCCACGAGATAACCCCAAAACATATAAAAGAGATCATAAAAAAAGCACCGAAATTTGAGGAAACAAATTTCGGTCTGTTTGATGCATTCTTAGGAAGAAGGGTAGGAGACAGGATAGTCGGCTACATCCTTTCTCCCATCGCCTCTAAAGAGATAGGGGGAAGGTTCAGCGTAGGTAGGGTTCAGTCCCCTGCAGTCAGACTTGTAGTTGAGAGAGAAAGGGAGATACTTGCTTTCAAACCAACACCCTACTATGTTCTGTCTGCGGTTTTAGAAAAAGACGGCATTCAGTTTGTTTCTTTTTATGAAAAACAGAGACTTGAAGATAAAAATCTGGCAGAAAAGATATACAGCGATATAAAAAACGAAAAAACAGCTGTTGTTATAGACATCCAGAAAAAACAGGTAAAACAGTCGCCAAAACCTCCATTCACAACATCTGTATTACAGCAAACAGCAAACTCACAGCTTAGATTTTCACCTGAAAAAACTATGATGTTAGCACAGGATCTATTTGAAAACGGACTTATCACATACCACAGAACAGACAGTGTAAGAATATCTGATGAAGCCATAAAAAATATAAGGAAGTTTATAAAAGATCATTTTGGACAGGAGTATCTCCCTCCAAAAGCAAAAAGATACAAATCAAAAAACAGTCAGGCAGATGCCCACGAGGCGATAAGGATTACTAACTTTGTTCCCATTGAAAAACAAAAACAGTTAATTCAGGAAAAAGGGCTAACAGAAGATCACTTCAAACTCCTGAAACTAATATACCAGAGAACAATAGCATCACAGATGAAAGAAGCTGTTTATGAAAGAACAACAGCAAAATTTGATATTAAAGGATACACATTCAAAACAACAGGATCTGTGATAGCTTTTGATGGATACAAAAAGGTTTACAACATAGAGGATAAAGAGGATACCCAGAAACTTCCCCCGCTGAAAAAAGGGGAAACAGTCAAAAAGGTTGATCAGAAACTTGAAGAAAAATGGACAAAACCACCTCCAAGATACACGGAAGGATCACTGGTTAAAAAGCTTGAGGAGCTTGGTATAGGAAGACCCTCAACATACGCCACAATAATGAAAACAATTAAAGACAGGGGATACGTTGTAAAAGAAGGAAATGCCCTTAAACCTACAGAATCAGCCTACGAGCTTATAGATTATCTTGACAAAAAATACCACTGGGTTGTTGATTACGACTTTACAAAAAGAATGGAACAGTTTTTAGATCATGTTGAGCAGAGGAAAAAAGACTGGAAAGAGTTTGTTAAACAGCTTTACGAAAAAACCCAGTCATCAGGCAGAGCTGTTATATCAAAAAAGATGCTTAATTATGCCCTTGATCTTGCAAAAAGACACGGAAAAGATATATCAGACATACTTGACAACCCTGAAGAGCTGAAAAAATTTATTGATCAGCATAAAGAAACAAAACCCACAGAAAAACAGATAGCCTATGCCAGATCCCTATCTGAAAAAACAGGTCTTGAGATTCCAGAGGAAGTTCTTAACGACAAAGAGAAGATAAAAAAATGGATAAACAGAGCAAAAAAAGAAGCAATGAAAAACTATAAACTATCAGAAAAACAGAAAGCTGTTCTTATAAAAAACGGTAGGGAGGATCTGATAGACCATCCTGAAAAAGCATTAAAATGGCTCAACAGCTACTTTAAAAAAAGAAGAAAATAAAAAGGCGGGTCTTTAAGACCCGCAGGAAATGGAGGGGGAGGGAGGGGGATGCTAACTTAGGGTAGTTATAATTTATTACACTGTTTCCTTAATAGGAATGATTTTTATCATATAAATGATCTATTAAGTTTATGTTTTACAGTTTTATTTATTTATCAAGCACTTACAGGAAACAAAAACAGGAAACAATATAAAAATAATGGTAAAATTATACCTGACGAAAAAAATATATCGGGGATAAAGATGATAGACAGAGAAACTGTTACCAAAGTAGCACAGCTTTCAAAACTTAAACTTACAGAAGAGGAAGTGGAGCTTTTTTCAAAGCAGCTTGGTGATATTTTGAACTTTATAAAAAAACTTGAAGAACTTGATACTGAAAATATATTACCTTTTTATGAACTAAATCAGCAGGAAACTCCTATGAGGAACGACATACCCCAAGAAGGTCTTTCAAATGAAGAGGCTCTATCTAATGCTCCCCAGTCAGAAAAAGGATTTTTTGTCGTTCCAAGAGTTGTTTCTGCTGAATAACAAGGAGGATTTATCTATATGAGCGATGTTATTGATAAAAAAGAGTTAGAAGCCAGAAAAAAAGCTCTTGAAAGTGCTCTGGCACAGATAGAAAAAAGGTTTGGAAAAGGGTCAGTGATGACCCTCAGTTCTGAAGGTATCAAATCTGTTGAGGCAATACCTTCAGGATCATTAACGCTTGATCTTGCAACAGGTATTGGGGGAATACCAAGAGGAAGAGTAACAGAAGTTTACGGACCTGAATCCTCAGGAAAAACAACCCTTACACTTCATCTGATCGCCGAAACACAAAAGATGGGAGGGAAAGCTGTATTTATTGATGCTGAACATGCCTTTGATCCAAAATATGCAAAAGCTATAGGGGTGAACATAGAAGACCTGTTGGTCTCACAGCCAGATTATGGAGAGCAGGCTCTTGAGATAGCAGAAACCCTTATAAGGAGTGGTGCTGTAGATGTGGTTATTATAGACTCAGTGGCAGCCCTCGTTCCAAAAGCAGAGCTTGAAGGGGATATTGAGGACTCAAATGTTGGTCTGCACGCAAGACTTATGTCAAAAGCTATGAGAGTTTTGAAAGGTGCTGTAAACAAGTCAAACACAGCCCTTGTTCTTATAAACCAGATAAGGGAAAAAGTTGGCGTTATGTATGGAAATCCTGAAACAACAACAGGGGGAAGGGCTATAAAATTCTTTGCAGATATGAGGTTGGAAGTTAGAAAAAAAGATATTAAAGATTCAGGCGAAAAGGTTGGAAGCAGGGTAAGAGTAAAAGTAGTAAAAAACAAGCTTGCCCCTCCTTTTAAAGAGGCGGAGTTTGATGTTATATACGGGGAAGGAATATCAAAAGAGGGAGAGATACTTGATCTTGGGGAAGAGCTTGGGATCATAAAGAAAAGCGGTTCATGGTATTCTTACGGAGATCAGAAAATAGGACAGGGCAGGGAAAAAGCAAGAGAGTTTTTAAAACAAAATCCTGAAATAAGAGAGGAAATAGAACAAAAGATACGGGAGGCGATAAAAGGTGGATCTGAATGAAATTTTAACAGATGCTGTAAATACGAACGCAACAGATATTCATCTGAAAATAGGAAGGCATCCTGTCTTCAGAATAAACAGAATACTTACAGATATGGATAAATACGGAAAAATAAGAGAACAGGACATTGTAAATTTTATAAATACAGTAATCAAAAGTGAAAATAAAAAAGCCGAATTAATCAGGAAAGGAGAGATAGACATATCCTACTCAATCCCCGGAGTTAGTAGATTTAGGGTGAATGTGTACAGACAAAGGGGAACTTACGCTTTTGCATTCAGGATACTAAAAACAAAAATACCATCATTTGATGAACTGAACCTTCCAAAAAAACTGGCTGAAATATCCCTTGAAAAAAGGGGTCTTGTTCTTGTTACAGGTCCTACCGGAACAGGTAAATCAACAACCCTTGCTGCTATGATAGACTACAGAAATCAGAAAATGGAGGACGTGATAATAACAATTGAGGATCCTATTGAGTATGTTTTCCACGACAAAAAATGCTACATAGCCCAGAGGGAGATTGGTCTTGATTCAACAACATTTGCGACAGCTCTCAGAGCAGCTCTAAGGGAAGATCCGGACGTTATTATGGTTGGTGAGATGAGGGATATAGAAACTGTTGAAACAGCCCTAAGGGCTGCGGAGACAGGACACCTTGTTTTTTCAACACTGCACACACAGGATGCGAAAGACACACTAAACAGGATTATAGATATGTTTCCCCTTGAGGCACAGAACCACATTAGAATAATGCTTGCCTCAACACTGAAAGCTGTAATATCACAGAGGCTTATACCAAGAAAAGACAAGGATGGGATTGTACCTGCGGTAGAGATACTTATCAATACAGGTGCTGTGTTTGATGCAATAATAGATCCTGACAAATTTGAAACAATAACGGAGCTTATGGAAAAAGGAAAAACAGAGTACGGGATGCAGACATTTGATATGGCGATACTTGAGCTTTACAACAAGGGCTGGATCTCATACGAAAATGCCCTTGCTTACGCTACAAACCCATCTGATCTTGATCTGAAGATAAAAGGTGTTTCTTCAGGGGAATACGACACAGGAATGTACGGACTTGACAATCCGAAATACTAAATAGATGGAAAAGGCTAAATCATACGCATTAAAGCTTTTATCAAGAAGGGATTACTTTGAAACTGAACTAAAAAATAAATTGTTATTAAAAGGTTTTTCAGAAAAGGAAGTACAAAAGACAATTGAATATCTGAAAGAACAAAAACTTATTGATGATGAAAAGCTTCTTGAAAGATACAAAGAGATAAATCTCCAGAAAGGTAAAAGCCCTTTGTCTGTAAAAAATAAGCTTTACAGAAAGGGTATAACAGAGGTTGAGTTTTCCTTTGAGGAAGAACTCAAATCAGCCCTTTACCTGCTGAATTTTAAATACAAAAAAGAAAAAAATTACGCCGATATAGTAAAATTTTTAAAAAATAGAGGTTTTTCCTATTCTGTTATACAGGAGGCAGCAAATAAATTCTTAGATGGAGAAGAATGAAGGTTATCAGAGAAAAAGATCTTCCAATAAATGAGGAAACAGTATGCACCATAGGAAACTTTGATGGATTTCATAAAGGTCATACGTTTATTTTAAAACTTGTTAAAGAAACAGCTAAAAAAGAAGGAAAAAAATCCCTCGTTATAACATTTGATCCCCATCCTAAAAAAATACTCAGACCCAAAGATGCTCCCTGCAGGATTACAAACCTTGAGACAAAATTAGACCTGCTTAAAGATCAAAAAATAGACTATGTGTATGTGATCAATTTTGATAAAAATTTTGCAGAAAAAACACCTGAAGAGTTTATAAGATTTTTAACCTGTGAGCTTAAATGCAGAAAATTGATAGTTGGACACGACTGGAAATTTGGGCACATGGGAAAAGGGGACATTAGCACAGCGAAGGAAATAGGAAAAAGATACAAACTTCAAGTAAAAGTTATTTCTCCTATAAAAATAGATAACGAAAGGATCAGCAGTACAAAAATAAGGGAACTTTTAAAGAAAGGAGATGTTTATAATGTCTCAAAACTACTTGGTAGAACATACTGTATAAAAGGAAAAATACACAGAGGCAACCAGATTGGAAAAAAAATAGGATTTCCAACTATAAACATAAAACCTCCTGAGGATCTGTGTTTAAAAAAAGGGGTTTACTCAGGATACGTATCATTTAATGGAGAGATATATCCGGCGGTTATAAACTACGGAACAAGACCAACCATTGATGGAAAAGATCTTTTTATAGAGGCACATATAATTGGAAAGTCTGTTGATATATCAGAAGAACGGCAAGTAAAAATATTCTTTAAAGATTTTATTAGAGAAGAAAAAAAGTTCAGGGATATAGATCAGCTAAAAAAACAGATAAAAGTGGACATCACAAGTGCAATGAAAGTTTTAGAGGTTAAGTAAATGTTAAGGGTGGTTGTTTTAATATTACTATTAATATCATTTAAGGTGTTTCCACAGGAAGTTAAAGTTCCTGAAATAACGTTTCCTATAGAGATTATCGCCCAAAAACAGGAAAGAAAGGCTGTATTATCCCCACCTGAAAAATTGAATATAGGGGAAAAACTTCAGATAAAACTTTTCGTTGAAGATGTTAAACCAATCCCTCCTTACGATGTCAGACCTCCTGTACTGAGCTTTAAAAAACCCTCCTCATTTCTGGGAATTCCTGAAGAAAATGCCCTGATGTCAGATGCGATTGATGATTTTTTAAACAATAGATACTTTTTTGCTAAGGAAAAACTTGAAAAGCTAATCAAAAAATATCCTGATGTTCCTTTTATAGCAGATGCTTACTATCTACTGGGACTTGTTTACAGTAATCTTGGTGAAGAAAAGAATTCTCTGAAAATGTTTATCAAAGGTTGTACACAAAATTTAATATCAAAATCAAAAGATTATTCCTGTTTGTCAGGGGTTGTTTTCAGCCTAAAATTTCACAACATGAATACAGCTGAAGAACTTTTAAAAAATATAGAACTTACAGACGATAACAGTCTTTTCTGGCACAGTGTAGTTTTTGCCCTTAAAGGAAAACCACAACAGGCTTTTGAACTTATAAAAGATTTAAAATGTGAAAACCTTGAAATAAACTTCATAAATTACTGCAAGTACATGAAAGGATATGTTCTGTTTGCAAATCATAAGTTTGACAGGTCACTAAAAATCTTAAACAAGATACAATCCCCCGAGTACTACAGACATCTTATTCTTCTAAAAGGATTTTCATATCTGAACCTGGAAAAGTATCCAGAAGCATCTGCATACTTTCAAAAATTTCTTGAAGGATACGGCTCTGTAGAAAAAATGTCAGATTATGCGATCTACGGACTTGGAATTATTGATATTAAATATAACAGGATACAGGAAGCTCTTGAAAAAGCCGGAATACTTGAATCAAGGGATAAAAATCTTGCACAGAACCTCTATATAAAGGTAGCAGAAGAGCTTGCAGACAGGAATGATTTTAAAACAGCTTTTGTGATACTCCAAAGATCAGCAAAAACAGGAAATATATACATAGATTATTTAAGGAAAAAGTTAGCTATAACAGCCTACAACACAGGAAACTACAGATACGCATTCCTTATGTTTAAGGAAATTGGCACACCTCTTTTTAATCTTTACGCAGGATATTCACTTCTGAAAATGAAAAGACCTGTTGAAGCTAAAGAATACTTTGAAAAGGCTGTAAGGTTCTCTGAATCTGAAGAACTTAAAGAAAAAGCCTTGAGGTATCTATCAGACATATACTTTCGTTTAAAGCAGTTCAAAGATTACCTCCAGACTGTAAAAAGGATCAAACAGTTCGACCCGGATTATGCATCTGATCTTTTAGGATGGTATTTTTTCATAAAAAAAGAGTATAAAAAAGCCTATCAGGCATTTAACGATCCTTATATGAAAGCTGTTTCTGCATTCAACGGGGATCTACTTGATCAGGCTTACAGGATAATAAAAGACAGAAAAGACAGAAAGAGTAGATTTTTACTTGCTTATATATATCTGAAACAGGAAAATCTTGAAAAAGCGAGAGAAGTTTTAAAAGAACTATCCTCAGAAAAAGACAAAATAGGTGAAGAAGCAGGATACCTTTACGCATACTCTTACTTTTCTGAAGAGAACTACTCAAAAGCAGCACAGGAGTTTTGGAATTACGCCAAAAAACACAGAGACACAGCATTAGGCAGGCAGGCTATTCTCAGAATGGCAGACAGTTATTACAATCTTGGTGAAGTGGAAAAAGCAAGACAGATATACAGAAAGTTTATACAGAAATACTCAAATACACCTGAGGCGATAGACGCTGCATACCAGCTTACAGTTCTTGAGATGAAAGGATCAACAGGAAATGTAGCCCAGCAGATAGAGAGCTTTATAAAAAAATATCCAAATTATCCATTTGTAAACCTTCTTAAACTCCAGCTTGCAGACCACTACCTTGAAAACAAAAATTTCGAGAAAGCAGAACAGATTTACAATCAGGTTGTTCAGCAAGATGTAAAAGAGGCAGATTACGCATTCTATAAATTAGGCTACCTGTACTACCAGAAAGGAGATAAAGATAAGGCAATAAAAACTCTTGAAGATTACCTCAGAAAATTTCCTAACGGAGAGTTTTCAATAAATGCAAAATCACTTCTTGTTAAAGCATATCAGGAGCAAGGAAATCTGGATAAAGCTATAGCTGTTTTAAAAACCCTTCCTGATACCGATGAAAATAGATTTAAGCTTTCAGTCCTTTATTACAAAAAAGGAGATCTGCTTGAAGCGAGAAACTATTTTGAAGATCTGTATACAAGATTTCCAAAATACAGAAATGATATAGCTTACTACCTTGGCAAAATACAGCTTGAACAAGGACACGCAGATATGGCAATAAAATATTTTGAGGAAGCAACAGGAGGTTCAGATTACTACCATGTTGCTGAAAGTTACTTTTTACTGGGGGTTATACACCAGAAAAATGGAAATCTTGAAGATGCACTAAACAATTTTATAAATGTGGTTTATCTGTATCCAGAGGCAAAAGAGTTTGTTATAAAGGCAAGATTAAAAGCAGCCGAAATAATGAAGGAAAGCGGACAGAAAAAGGAAGCTGCCTGTATGCTCAAACCAATTAAAAATGATGAGATAGAACAAAAACTTAAAGAAAAACTTCAGGAACTCCTGAAAGGACTTCCTGAATGCCGTTAAAGGAGGAATATGAATGGAATATATAGTTCAGATATTTCAAAAAGGTGGACCCCTTATGTATCCCCTGCTGTTTTTAGGGGTTCTATCTGTGGCGTTCATTATAGAGAGGCTATATTCTCTGTCCTTTAGAAAAACATTTCCTGTTAAAAAGATAGAGGAGATCTCATTCTACATACAGGAAAAAAGGTTTCCTGAGGCGATAACGATAGCAAAGAACACAAACTCTATAGCAACAGCGATGATAGCAGGACTACTTGAGGCGTACATAAAAGGAAGAAAAACACAGGAACAGCTCAAAACAGTTGCAGAGGAGATAGCAAGGGCAGAGATACCAAAATTAGAAGGCTATGTGAATGCCATAGGAGCAATAGCTGCCATAGCTCCTCTTCTTGGTTTTCTGGGTACAGTTACAGGTATGATACAGGTTTTTGAGGCTCTATCTGTTGAGGGATTATCAAATCCTGAGGTGCTGTCTTCAGGAATATCTCAGGCTCTTATAACGACAGCGTTTGGTCTTTCTATAGCCATACCATCTCTTGCAGCTTACTGGTATTTTAGATCAAAACTATCATTTGTGGTTTCACAGCTTGAGAACCTTGCCACAGAACTTGTTTATCAACTTACAGAAACAAGACAAGAAGGTCAGAAAGATGAACTTCAGAAAGTATCTTAAGATAGAAGATCGGGGCTTTGTTGTTGATATGACGGCTCTTGTTGATATAGCCTTTATCATTATACTTTTTTTAGGTATAGTCAGTACATTAGCACCAATTTCATCGATAAATGTTGAACTTCCAAAGGCAACAGCAGAAAAAACATCTGTTGAACCTGTAAAGATATTTGTTGATAAAGATGGAAACTACTACATAGGAAGGAAAAAATCCACAGATGAGGAGATAGCAAAATTTCTAACAGAAAGAAAAGCAAAAGCCCTTGTTGTTGTGGCTGACAGAAGGGTTGAATACGGAAAGGTTGTCCATCTTATGGATATAGCAAAAAAATCAGGGGTTGAGGAAATAAATATAGCCACAAGAAGGGGTGAGTAACAGTGACCGTTAAAGAGGAGATGGTCATTGCCGGAAAGATACACGGAACACACGGTGTAAGGGGAGATCTAAAAATAGAGATATTTCCTCCAAATTTCAAACTCCCATCAGTCATATATATAAAAGATAAAGAGGGGAACTTTATACCCCTTGAGGTTGAGAGTTATTCAAAGAAAAAGGGTCTTATAAAATTCAGAGGATATGATGATCTTGAAAAGGCAAAAAAACTGAAACACAGATATTTTTATGTTGAAATATCAAGGCTTCCACCACCTGAAAAAGACACATTTTATGAATACCAGATATTAGATGCAGATGTTATATACAAAGACAAAGTCGTTGGGAAGGTAATAAAAATAGACGACAGGCTTTCAACAGCTTATCTGATAATAAAATGCACAGATGACAAAACAAGACACCTTCCCTTCATAAAAGAGTTTGTTAAGGATATTGATACACAAAACAAAAAAATTTACATCACTCCCCCTGAAGGCTGGTTTTCACTATAGGTTGAAAAAACTGAAAAATGTATAAATTATCACCGTAAATAAACTAAAAAGGAGGTAAGAAAGATTTTAAAATTAGAAATTCAGATACCTCAGGAAGCTTTCTGGAGCATAGTTGGAAGTAAGGATGAAAATATAAAACATTTTGAGAATGTCTTTGGTATAGATATTTTTGCAAGGGGAACAAGCCTGATAGCAGAAGGTTCAGAAGAAGCGCTTGATAAATTTGAGGATTTTATGCACAAGGTAGCATCTTACTTTGAGGGTGGACACCAGCTGTCCCCTAAAGATGTAAGAGATCTGGCGTTAGGGTACAAAAACGAAACACCTGAGGAAAAGGTTGTAGGGAATTATGAGGCGATACTTTTCACACACAGAAAAAAGCCAATAATGGCAAAAACCCCTTCACAAAAAATATACATAGACACGATCAAAAAAAATGACATAACATTTGGAGTAGGTCCTGCCGGAACAGGTAAAACATATCTTGCGATGGCTATGGCTGTATCTTACCTGAAACAGCAGAAGGTAAGCAGAATAATACTAACAAGACCGGCTGTTGAGGCAGGTGAAAAACTTGGATTTCTTCCGGGAACACTGACAGAAAAGGTTGATCCATACCTCAGACCCCTTTATGATGCATTATACGAGATGGTTGATCCTGACAAAATAAAAGATATGCTTGAGAAAAACATCATAGAGATAGCCCCCCTCGCCTTTATGAGAGGTAGAACTCTAAATGATGCATTTATAATTCTTGACGAGGCACAGAACACAACAAAAGAACAGATGAAGATGTTTCTTACAAGGATAGGCTTTGGATCAAAAGCTGTGATAACAGGAGACATAACGCAGATAGATCTTCCAAAGGTTTCAAACTCAGGTCTTGTTCAGGCACTTGAAGTTCTGCAGGACGTTAAAGGGATAGGTATATGCAGATTTTCAGAAAAAGATGTCGTCAGACACCCTGTAGTCCAGAGGATAATAACAGCATACGACAGGTTCGAAAGGAACAAGGATAATGAACAGAATTCTGATAAGTAAAGATATATACGACAGAAAAATAACAAAAAAGTTTGTAAAACAGATATCACAACAAATACTGAAAGAGCTCCAGCTTGACAATGTGGAACTCAGCATAACCCTGACTGACAATGAAAATATAAGACAGATAAACAAACAGTGGAGGAAAAAGGACAGACCAACAGATGTTTTGTCATTTCCTATAGATGAAAAACCTCCCGGCTACAAATACAAAATATTAGGTGATGTGATCATATCCCTCCCTTTTGCAAAAAAACAGGCTGAAGAGACAGGAATACCCTACCAGGAAGAGATCATCAGGCTTTTAACACATGGAATACTACATCTTTTAGGATACGACCATGAGGTATGTCCTGCCGAGGCAAAAAAGATGTTTGATCTTCAGGACAGGATAGTGAACAGGATTATTTCCAGCCAAACTCAACAGGAAGTTTCTTAGATTTCCACTCAATTATACCACCCTTAAGGTTATAAACATTTTTTATACCCATCTGCTCAAGCATCTTACTTGCAGTAGCACTTCTGTTTCCACTTCTGCAGTAAACAAGAACCTTTTTATCTCTCAGTCCTGGAAGATATATATACCTGAAAAGCTGAACAGGAATAAGGTTAGCACCCTTTATATGCCCGTCCTTCTCATACTCCTCTGGAGTTCTAACATCTATAATCACAACATCTTTTTCTTTCATCATTTTTTTAAACTCTTCTGCAGAAAGGTCTGTGTAAGCAAAAACCTTTGAAAAAAACAAAATCCCAATCAGCAGTAAAACCCTTTTCATATTTTCTCCCCTTTGTAAGATACTGCCTGTATTTTACATAAATGTATTAATAAATTCAAATAT
>JALVEY010000173.1 GCA_027030485.1 Persephonella sp. | reverse complement strand
TCAACGGTGTTTTTCATAACAAAACTGTATATATTAACTTTATTTTTTTGACCTATTCTGTGAACCCTATCTTCAGCCTGCCAGATTTTTGCAGGATTCCAGTGTAGATCAAAAAATACGGCGTAACTTGATTCAACAAGGG
Organism: Persephonella sp.; assembly: GCA_027030485.1. GTDB lineage: Bacteria > Aquificota > Aquificia > Aquificales > Hydrogenothermaceae > Persephonella_A. The sequence continues at coordinate 52,928 of JALVEY010000173.1, read as the reverse complement.
TCAGCCCTTCACCTGCCGATCCCAATGTTCCTATAAACACATATTTTTTATTATTGTTCCTAAACTGATTAACAGCCTCTTTTTTTTCTTCAGGTTTCATACTCCCGTGGTATGTGACTATGTAATCTGGATTTATATAAAAGGATAGGTTCTTTACTATTTTCTCAACACCTGCTTTGACAAAGTTTGTAAAAACAACAATCTTTTCTCCGTCTTTTATTAGCTCAACAACCATCTCCCTTAACCTTTCCATCTTTGGGCTGTCTATTCCTTTTGTTGGGAAATTGCATATCTGCCTCAGTTTCTGGATTGACTGGATAAGGTTTTGCTTCATGATAAATCTGAAGTTTTTATCCCCCCTGAATCTGTCGTAAATCTCCTGAAGTCTTTCAGTTTCTTTTCCTAAAACATAATCGTACTCTGCCTGTTGTAGAGGTGATAGATCAAACCTTTCAATCTCAGGGGGCAGTTTTTCAGGAAGATCTTTCAGAACATCTTTTTTCAATCTTCTAAGCATCACAGGTTTTATCAGTTCTTTAGCCTCTTCTTCAGTTAGTTTTTTTTCTATTTTAAACTGAGGATTTAAAAACTCATAAAGGGATAAAAGTTCCTTCAAATTATTTTGAAGTGGTGTTCCGCTTAGCGCCCATCTTATTTTGGAGTTTTTTGATACAAATTTTACGGCTCTTGTTTTTAAGGCATCCGGGTTCTTAATGTTGTGTGCTTCATCAAGGATAATCAGATCTAAATCTTTTGAGAAATTTTTTAAAATGTCTTTTGAAAACTTGTAATCATTTTTTAGTGTGTCGTAGCTTATAAGGTATATATGGGCATCTTTTGTGTAAAGCTGTTTTCTACTTATTTTATTTTCATTAAGAGTTAAAAAGACAAGTTCAGGAGACCATTTAAGGAGGTGATCTTCCCAGACAGAGATAAGGTTTGAGGGAACAACCACCACAGCTTTTTTTATTTTTCCCTTTAAAAAAAGTATTCTCATCGCTGTTATAGACATTACTGTCTTACCTGTTCCCATCTGGTCTGCAAGGAGTGCAAACTCTTTTGAGATCAGGAATTTTATACCTTCCACCTGATAATTAAACAGTTTATGGGGAAAATGTATACTTTTTGGCAGTTCAAAATCTATTGAGGGCATAAGTATCGGTTTAAGAAGGTCAAATATGCTGTAATTTTTTGGCTGTTTTTTTTCTTCTTTCCTTTTTGTTTCTTCCCGTAAAACTTTATTTATGTCAACCTTTTTTATAAAAAGTTTTCCAGAGTTTGAAACTGTTGGTATTTCTTTTAAGAGATTATTCGAAACAAAGCAAAAGGACTCATCGATAAAAAGTAGCTGTGTGTTTATCTTCAGAGGATTAATTAGATTATCTGATACATATATCTGCTCTTTCAGTCTCAAGGCTGTTCTCCATTATGTATTTTATTGCGTTTTCTATTCTTTTGAATGGTTCCATTATGTTAAAGTTCCTGTACATCTCCTGAAGAAAGTGTGAGATGCTAATAAGCCTCTTTTCATCCTCTTTGTTTACAGTAATATACAAAGGTTCATATCTGTCGTGAATGTTTATTATCTTGTGGCTCAGTCTATTTAAAGGCATAAACTGATCAAACTTTTGAATATGAACCACAGGTTTGTTTATTTCCTGTCTAATAGACATAAGATTTTTCTCTTTTATAAGGACAATGTCGTAATCTTCCTGCATCGATTTTAGAAGTTGAACGGTGAACTTTTCCTTATAAAGAACCTCCTGAAGAGCTTCACCATATAAAATTTCCTGAAGTTTGTCAATATTCAGATCAGATGTGATTCTGAACTCAACAGGTCTTGTACTACTGTCTGTTATAAGTGCTCCAGCCCTATACCTGTTAGAAATAGAGTAAAAATTTATATACGCTATCTTCATGATTTTCTCCTGGGGTAGTATTTTGAGATCTTTTCGGAAAAAAGGGAAAATGATTTAACTATAAATTTATATTTACCTTTATCAAAAATATTGACAATAGTAAACTAAAATATTATATTTTAATAAAAAGATTTGAGATGGAGGTAGAGAAATGGGAAAAGTTATAGGAATAGACCTTGGGACAACTAACTCGGTTGTTTCTGTGATGTCAGGAGGAGAACCTATTGTCATAGCCAATCAGGAAGGGTTTAGAACTACACCATCAGTTGTTTCATGGACAAAAGAAGGAGAAATACTTGTTGGCGATCCTGCAAAAAGAAGGGCTGTCCTTGATCCTGAAAACACAATATACGAATCAAAAAGATTTATCGGAAGAAAGTATGAAGAGGTTAAAGAAGAGGTAAAACATGTTCCATATAAAGTTGTTGCAGATGAAAAAGGTGATGCTGCCTTTGATGTTCCTAACGCAGGAAAAATTGTCAGACCTGAAGAGGTGGGAGCACAGATCTTAAAAAAATTAAAAGAGGCTGCAGAATCTTATCTGGGTGAAAAAATAACGGAAGCTGTAATAACAGTACCTGCTTATTTCAACGAAAGACAGAGACAGGCAACTAAAGATGCAGGAAAGATCGCAGGACTTGAAGTTAAAAGAATAATAAACGAGCCTACAGCTGCAGCACTTGCTTACGGTCTTGATAAAAAGTCTGATGTAAGGATACTGGTTTATGACTTTGGTGGAGGAACATTTGATGTTTCCATTCTTGAAGGAGGAGAAGGGGTAATAGAGGTTAAAGTTTCTGACGGAGATACACATCTTGGTGGTTCTGATATTGATGCGAGAATTATAGACTGGCTTGTGGAGGAATTCAAAAAAGAGCATGGAATTGATCTGAGAAATGATAAAACAGCATTCCAGAGATTAAAAGAGGCTGCAGAACAGGCAAAGAAAGAGCTTTCATTCAAGATGGAGACAGAGATAAATCTTCCATTTATCACAATAGATCCGAACACAAACCAACCACTGCATCTTGAGAAAAAGCTGACAAGGGCCAGACTTGAGGAAATGATAAAAGATCTTGTTGATAGAACTATGGATATAGTAAAAAGAGCTCTTGAAGAAGCAAAACTAACACCTAATGATATAGATGATGTTGTTCTTGTAGGAGGATCTACAAGAATTCCTCTCGTTCAGCAAAAGATAAAAGAATTTTTTGGAAAAGAGCCTCACAAAGGGGTTAATCCAGATGAGGTTGTTGCTGTTGGGGCTGCAATTCAGGGAGGAGTTCTTGCCGGTGAGGTTAAAGATGTTCTCCTTATTGATGTGACACCACTATCCCTTGGAATTGAAACATTAGGCGGTGTTATGACAACCCTTATACCAAGAAATACCCCGATACCAACTAAAAAATGTGAGATATTCACAACAGCAGCTGATAACCAGACACAGGTTGAGATACACGTTCTTCAGGGTGAAAGAAAAATGGCAAAAGAAAATAAATCTCTCGGCAGATTTTTCCTGACAGACATCCCACCTGCCCCAAGAGGAGTTCCACAGATAGAGGTTTGTTTTGATATAGATGCCGACGGAATACTCCATGTTACAGCAACTGATAAAGCTACAGGAAAATCCCAGTCTATAACTGTACAGCAGTCTTCAGGCCTTACAGAGGAAGAGATCAACAAGATTATTGAAGAAGCTAAAAAGCATGAAGATGAAGACAGGAAGTTTCAGGAAACTGTTGAGTTGAGAAACCAGCTTGATGCAATAGTTTACAGTCTGGAAAAAACAGTTAAAGAAAATGAAGGAAAACTGTCAGAAGAAGAGAAAAAAGAAGCAGAAGAGGCTATAAAAGAAGGAAAAGAAGCACTTGCCTCAAATGAAAGGGAAAAAATACAATCTGCTATAGATAAAGTTACCACCGTTGCTAATAAAATTGCTCAAAAGTTATACCAGTCAGAAGGATCTGCCGGTGGAAAAAAAGGTCCTGATGAAGATGTAATAGAACCCGAAGTCAATTAAGATCAAAGCCCCTTTAAGGGGCTTTTTTATGATCTTCTTCACTGATTTTTCACAATATACACTTAATATATCATTCCTAAAAATATAGGGAGGTAGTTAGCGGCATGCATACTATTAAAACAGTTCTGTTGCTTGGAATATTAACAGGACTGTTTCTTGTGGTAGGTAAGATATTAGGTGGACAGACAGGTATGGTAATCGCTTTTGTATTTGCGATGGCAATGAACTTCTTTGCCTACTGGTTCTCAGACAAATTAGCGTTAAAAATGTACGGTGCTAAGGAGATTTCGTATGAAGAAGCCCCATGGCTTCACGATATGGTAGAGCAGCTTGCAAGAAATGCAGGCATACCCAAGCCCAGAGTATATCTTGCACCGATTGACATTCCGAATGCGTTTGCTACAGGGAGAAACCCTAAAAATGCTGTTGTTGCAGTGACATCCGGGATACTTAATATACTTTCCCCTGAAGAACTTAGAGGAGTTCTTGCCCACGAGATAGCTCATATAAAGAACAGAGATATTCTGATCTCATCTATAGCTGCTACAATTGGTGGAGCGATTTCAATGCTGGCAGAAATGGCATTCTGGTCAAGTCTATTTGGCAGAGATGATGAAGATAATCCTATTGGGGGTATTATAGGTTCACTTCTTTTATTTATACTTGCGCCTATAGCAGCAATGCTTGTTCAAATGGCTATATCAAGATCGAGGGAATACGCTGCTGATGCTACAGGAGCAGAAATATGCAGATGTCCCCTCTCCCTTGCTAAAGCCCTTGAAAAATTAGAAATGGCAGCTAATCAGCTTGCTCCTGTGGCTGAAAGAGAGGTAAATCCAGGAACAGCACATATGATGATAGTAAATCCCCTCAGAGGTTCTGCTATAGCCTCACTTTTCTCAACCCACCCTCCAACTCAAGAAAGAATCAGAAGACTTTACGAGCTTGCAAAAAAATACGGGCAGGCATAAAGATATAAACTTATCCCCTTTGCTTCCGATAAATTATTAAAAATGGAAGTGAAGGGGATTTTAATATGCCTGTAAATAAGATCGTATTTTTACAAAAAGGGAATGTAAATTTTAATAATCTTAAAGTGGCATCATTCATATCACAAAAATTACAAAAAAAACTTGTTCTTTTTTTGATTGAAGTTCCAGAAAATCAAAAAGAGAAAGTTAAAGATCAACTTTTTTCGTTGAACATAGATTTTGAAATTAGAAATCAGATTGAGTATGGAGAGGCTAAAGAAGAAATAAAGGCAGAAAAACCAGATCTTTTTATAATAACCAGAGAAAAAATATCACCTTTTGAACATATTTTTAAAATCACATCATCAGAAAGATTTATTAAAGGATTTGAGTATATTGATATTTTGCTTCTTCAAGAGGACTGCAACAAAATAGAAAAGATTCTCATTAATGTAGATAAAGAAACAGCAACCCTTTATTACATAAAGTCAGCCTATACTTTTGCAAAAAAACTGGGTGTTGACTTCAAAATGATAACATCTTTTTACGAGGTGTTTTATGAAAACAGATTAAGAAAAACTCATCCAGATGAAGAGGCAAAACAACTTGTGGCAGAACTATTTAAGGAGCATCTTGATGCTGTCAAAGAAAAAATAGCAAGATCACTTGAAGGGGAAGAGGTAGAACTGATAGTTGCAAAAGGAGATCCAAAGAAAGAAATCCCATATTACGCAAGAAAACACCAATATGATCTCCTCATTATAAATGAAGATATTAATGATAAGGATTCTTACATAGAAAATTCAGAAATGTCAGTAGGAATATTTAAAGACGAAGAAGGGGCGTAAAGGTGGAACATCAAACAATTTTAAGTATGATCGGATTAGGGTCAAAAGAAAATCTTTACTGGATTTCCATTCTTTTATTTGCCGGAACTTACGCAATGATAATACTGGAAAAATTTTTCCATCGGGTTCCGGCTGCACTATTAGGAGGAACATTTGCTATCTTTCTTGGGGTGGTAACACCTGAAGGAGCATGGGAAGCGATTGACCACAATACGATGTTTCTCCTTATAGGTATGATGATTATTGTTTCCGTGCTTATTGAAAGCGGATTTTTCTCGATACTTTCATCTATGGCACTCAGGATCACTAAAGGAGATCCCTTTAAGATAGTTTTAACTTTTACTCTGCTTACCGCTGTATTATCTGCATTTCTTGACAACGTTACCACAGTATTATTTATGGTACCAATCTTAATATCAATAACATCTAAATTAAAGCTTAAACCGGTTCCTTATGTAATAGCCACGGTTCTTGCTTCGAATATTGGAGGAACAGCTACACTTATCGGAGATCCTCCTAACATTATTATCGGTTCTCTGGGCGGTTTTACATTTATGGATTTTATAGTTAATCTTGCTCCCATAGTTGTTGTTACCCACATTATAGGTACAATCATTTTTATAGGTATGATGAAGTACCAGGGACATCTGGAAGTTAAGCTGACCGATGAAAAGGAGTTGAAAAGGATAATTGAAGAACAAAAAGTAGAGTATGATGTTATCCTGATGAGAAAAGGTTTAATTGTGTTTGGAATAACGGTTATCCTATTTTTCCTTCACCATATTTTGCATCTTGAAGCTGGAACAATAGCACTGTTCATGGCATCTGTCTTGATGATATGGGCTAAAGAAAGTCCGGAAAAGATTTTTGAAAGGGTTGAATGGACAACCCTTATGTTTTTCTTAGGTCTATTTGTTGTAATAGGTGGCCTTGAACATTCAGGTGTGTTTGAGGACGCAGCCCATCTTGTTGCAGGAGTTATTACAGATCCCATGTCAGGAATACTTATTCTTGGAGGACTTTCAGCTTTTATCTCAGGGATAGTTGACAACATTCCTTTTACAATGGCTATGTCTTATGTTCTTATTGATCTTGCAAAAACAGCAGCATTTGATGTGGAACCTCTCTGGTGGGCCCTTGCCCTTGGTGCATGTCTTGGTGGAAACCTTACAATAATAGGTGCATCTGCAAACGTTGTTGCAGCTGGGCTTTCTGAAAGGGAGGGATATCCAATAAAGTTTTTTGATTTTGTAAAACAGGGAACACCCGTAACAGTAGTTACGGTAATTGTTGCCTTGGGATTGCTGTGGCTCAAATATGCTATCTTTGGTATTTAGATTTTTTTGTTAAAAAATCCTTTCTGGGACTGCTTTACAGTCCCCTTTTGATCATATTTCTGAGGCTCATCAAAAATAGAAGAAAAAATATCCTCTATAAATTGGGCATTTCCTACTGCTAATGTTAAGTTTATCTGACTAAGGCTTTTAATCTGGTTTAACTGCTCTTCAAAACCTTTAAAATCTTCTACATTGTATTTAGCAAGCTCAGATAATATTTTTCTTTTATCTTCAATTACACTATTTAGCCTCTCCACCTGTTCAGTGTCTTTAATAGTAGTGATAATAAGCTCCTTTTCTTCTTCAAGTTTTTTGATAAGTTCGTCAAGTAGCCTATTTATTCTTTTGTTCATCACTGCAATTTTTAATCCTTAAAATAATTTACTAATTATAATATTAATACAATCATAAAAATTCTTCCACATTAAAAATTTAAAATCAGTAGTATCTTTCATAAACTTTCCAGATTTTTCTTATTGTTTTTTATAAATTAGATTGTATTATTAAGTTGAGATATTTTTTAATATGAATGTTATTATATTAATATCTATTTATTTTTTTGGAGACAAACAAGGATGAGATTTTTTTCTGAAGAATTATTATTGACAATGTTTTTTATATCTTTTTTTCAAGCCAAAAAAATTTTTTACGAAATTAATTATTAAAATCATTAGTATTTTAGGAGGCAAGAATGACAGAGGGTTTACTTCAGGAAGTTAAAAAGCTTCTTGGAATTATTGAAGAGTACAAAAAGGACGTGGAAACTTTAGGAACTAAAAGGGAAGGTTTAAAAAGTGTAAATCAGCATATTGAGCTTGCCATAAAAGAGAGCGAGGAAGCTACAAAAAAGCTTATCGATAACATAATGGAAACGACGAAAATATTAAAAAGAGTCCTTGAACAGCTTACTCAAGATGATCAAAGAAAATTTAAAGATGATCTTGAGAAAATAATGAGATTGCTTACAGAATCTCTAACCCTTCTTGAATTTCAGGATATTTTGTCCCAGAGGCTTCTAAAAATTTCAGGGTTTATAACCGATCTTGAAAAAGAAATACTTAAAATTCTTCTTTTATTTGGGATCAGTGAAGAAAAATCAGATGAAAAAAGAGAAGAATTAAAAGAAAAATTGGAAGAGCTTGAGTGGAAAAAGGAAGTATCCCAAAAAGATGTTGATGACATATTAAAACAGTTTGGAATGTAAAGGGGTGGATGAAATGAAGTTAGATTTTCCAGAGGATATGAAAGAAATACTTGAAGAATTTTTGATTGAGGCTGATGAAATACTATCAGGTCTTGATCAGGATCTAATAGAACTTGAGGAAAATCCTGATGATAAAGAACTTCTTAACAAAATATTTAGGGGTATGCATACCCTAAAAGGGGGAGCAGGTTTTTTAGGACTTACATCTGTTGTTGAGATTGCCCATAAGATAGAGGATATTTTCAATAAACTCAGGAATGATGAATTAAAACTTACTTCAGAAATGATGGATATTATTTTTGAAGGTGTTGATAAACTAAAAGAATCCATTGAAATGATAAAAGAAAGCGAGGAAATTCCTGATGAAGAGGATATAAAAGATCTATTGATAAAACTTGAGTCTGTCCTTTCAGGTGGTGAGGTTCTGGAAGCAGAGATAGTTAACAATAACCATGAATCTCAAGGCGAAATAGGTACGGACATACAGTTTGTAGAAAGTGTAGATGAGGATATAAAAAATCTTATTTTGCAGTATCCTGGAAAGGATCTCGGAGAAATTCTTGAGGAACTTATTCTTCTTCCTCCGGATGAGAGACCATCTATAGAAGTTATAGAAAAATTGGAAAAAATCATATCTGAAGGAAAAGATGTTAAAGATCTAATAAAACAGAAAGGGGAAGAACAGAAATCCAAACCTGAAATAGAAGAAAGCAAACCTGTGCAAAAAGAAGAGAGACCCAAAACAGCTGAAAAGAGTGAGATCACAAAAAAGAAAAAAACGGAGAAAAAAGAAGAGGTTATAAGGGTTGATGTTGAAAGGGTTGAGGTATTAATGAATCTTGTTGGTGAACTTGTTTTAGACAGGAACAGAATTGTAAAGCTTGCCTCTGGACTTGAAACATCCTGCAATAGTACAGAAACTATAGAAGAACTTTTAGACTCAATAACAGGGATGAGCAGAACGGTCAGCGATCTTCAAGATGCAGTTATGAAATTGAGGATGCAACCTGTTAAAAAAGTTTTCAGCAAATTTCCCCGCATAGTAAGGGATCTTGCCAAAAAATTGAACAAAAAAGTAAATCTTGTGCTTGAGGGAGAAGATACAGAAATAGACAGATCAATACTTGACAAACTTGAAGATCCTCTAATTCATCTTGTAAGAAATGCTATCGATCATGGGATAGAACCACCTGAAGAAAGAGTTAAGTCTGGGAAACCAGAAATTGGTACAGTAAAACTTTCTGCATATCAAGAAGGAGACAGAATAATCATAGCTATAGAAGATGATGGAAAAGGGATAGATGTTGAAAAGGTAAAGAAAAAGGCTATTGAAAAAGGTCTAATAACGCCGGAGCAGGCAGAAAATATCAGTGATAAAGAGGCATTTGAGCTTTTATTTATGCCGGGATTTTCAACAGCAGAGCAGGTAAGTGATGTGTCCGGAAGGGGAGTTGGTATGGATGTGGTTGCATCAACAATACACTCCTTAAGGGGAACAATAGAAGTTGAGAGCGAACTTGGAGAAGGTACAAAATTCATTATGAAACTCCCTCTGACAGTTGCAATCATAAGAACATTAATGGTTGGAGCTAACAACAGAATTTTTGCCATCCCCCTATACTCTGTCGTGGAAATAGTCAGATATGAACCTGACAAAGTAAAAAATATCGGTCAGTTTAAGTCCTTTATGCTCAGGGAAGAAGTTTATCTTATGTTCAGTCTGAATGAACTTTTTGATATGCCAGATCAGAATGAAAAACAGTTTATCGTGATAGTGAGAGTAGGTGAAAAAAATATCGCAATCAGTGTTGAGGAACTTTTTGGAGAAGAGGAAATTGTTATTAAACCACTTGGAAAGCTTCTTGAAAATGTTCAGGGAATTGCGGGAGCAACAATAACAGGAGACGGAAGAGTTGTTCTAATTGTTGATACAAATTCATTAATAAATGACAAAAAATCACAACTTGTAGGGGTGCTGTAATGTCAGAAATAGAGGTCTTAGGACTTAGGGAAATAAAAAAAGAGGTATCAACAGAAGAAAGGCTAATAACATTTTACCTTAATGATGAACTTATAGGTGTGAATATAAAAGATGTGATCAAAATAACGAAGGATATGGATATTACACCTGTTCCTAAAACAAAAGATTATATCTTAGGTGTAATGAACCTTAGAGGAAACATAATTCCGGTCGTAAGCCTTAAGAAAAAGTTTAACCTTAATGGGGAAGATAATCTTGAACATCCAATGATCGTTGTTGTTGAAACAGATTTAGGACATATAGGAATAACTGTTGATAAAGTTGAGGGAGCAATAAACATAAACCCTGAAGAGATACAGCCACCCCCAATGAACTCTATAGGGATTGATCCTGATTTCATAGATGGTGTGATAATGATAGAAAACGGCTCTGGAAAAAAGGAGCTATTAACTTTGCTAAACATAAAGAAAATATTCAGAACCGAGAACTTATAAACGGAGGAATTAGATGGCTAAAAAGGACTATCTTCCGAAGATACTTGAGACGGGAGCAAATGAACTTGAGATTATAGATTTCAGAATGTATGAAGTACTTCAAAATAATGAAATATACGAATGGATTTTGGGAGTTAATGTTGCAAAGGTTAGAGAAGTCACAAGAAGACCAGAGAATATAGTAAAGTCTCCAGGTTCTCCACCTGAAGTAGAAGGAATAGCCAAAATTAGAGGAGAGATTGTTCCCATAGTTAACCTTGCTAAATGGATGAAAATAAAAGAACCTGAAGGAGCAGGAAAGTATGTTATCGTTATGGAATTTCTCAGAGAAATAGTAGGTGTTATAGTTCATGAAGCAAAAAGAATTAGACGAATTAAATGGGCTGATATTAAAAAACCACCACCCAGTATAGAGGAAAGATTGGGAGGAAAGATTGTAGGGGTAATAGAAATAGAGGATGGAAATTTACTTCTCCTTCTTGACTTTGAAGGAATTCTCGATGAGCTGGGTATGATTAAGATATTTGGAGTTGAAGAGGAACTGCCTGAAGAGATAGATAGAAAAGGGCATTTTTCAATACTTATTCTTGATGATTCTCCTGTTGCAAGGAAGATTATCAAAGGTATCCTTGAAAAAGACGGTCATACCGTTATTGAAGCTTCAAGCGGTCTTGAAGGCTTGGATATACTTAACAACTTTCTTCAGAAAGCAGCATCAGAAGGTAAAGACATCACAGATTATGTACAACTTATTGTCTCAGACATAGAAATGCCCGGAATGGATGGGCTGACATTCACCAGAAAAATAAAAGAACATCCTGAATTTAGTAAAATACCTGTGATTATAAACACATCTTTGAGTGATAAAGCAACTGTTGATAAAGCAAAATTCGTTAATGCAGACGCCCATCTCGTAAAATTTGATGCGCCTGATCTACTTAAGCTTGTACATAAATATGCAATAAAGAAAAAGGAGGAATGAGATGGCTCTCCCTGATAGAGAAATAAAAATACTTGTAGTAGATGATATGGCTACAATGAGAAGAATTATTAAAGGTCTTCTTGAACAGCTTGGTTTCAAAAATATAGATGAGGCTGAAGATGGAAAAGTAGCCCTTCAAAAATTAAAGTCAAGTAATTATGACTTTGTGATAACAGACTGGAATATGCCTAACATGACAGGTCTTGAACTCGTTCAGGAAATAAGAAAAGACCCTGATTTAAAGCATCTACCTGTCCTTATGGTTACGGCAGAAGCTAAAAAAGAAAATGTACTTCTTGCTATAAAAGCAGGAGTGAACAATTACATAGTAAAACCATTCACAGCGGAAGTTTTGAAAGAGAAAATTGAGAAGATTTTTTCTGCAATGAAAAAATAGGATTACAGGAGGTTAAAAAATGGGACTGTTTGGTTGCAAAGATGTTTATAAGGCTGTGGAGAAACTCAAAGAAGAACTTGAAAACAAAGATAGACTGATTAAGGAATTGAGAACTATTGTTAAAGAGAAGGATACACAAATACATAAATTGGAAGAAGAAGTGCAGAAAAAAGATTCCCAGATTTCCCAATTTAGTAAAGAACTCTCAGAGATACAATCTCAAGTTAACGATCTAAAGAGTAAAGCTGAAGAAGGTTGGAGCATTTTGGATTATCTTCAGGAAGAAGGAGTATTTATCGTTTCACCAGATTTTAAACCTGGAAATGAAGGAAACGAGCTGATTTATGTAAATAAAAGAGGAAAGCAAATTCTTAAAGAATTAGGAGAGGATATAAACAGAGTTTACGGTTTTACCATTAATTGGGAAAATCCAATAGGAATCTCTATCCATAAATTTCATAAAGATCCTGAGAAGGTTAAGGAACTTTTAAAGTCCTTAAAACCTGGTGAACTGAAAAAAAATGCTGATATAGTAGTAGGAAATCATATTATCCAGTCTTACAGATTCGCCATTGCAGATTCAAGCGGAAATATAATAGGGTATGCATCAACATGGAAGGATGTAACAGCAGAGAGGAATATTGATAGAATTATGAAAGAGGCTTCACCAGAATTGTCTCTGACGATTTACGAAACATCTCTTATAGGTGCAAGCGCCTATAAAATAAGAGAAGAAATGAGGTTATTCAAAGATAATCTTGAAGATATTGTAAGCTCTGTCAACCAGATAAGCTCAGCTATATCACAATTAGCATCCTCCATATCAGACGTTCAATCAGCCCAGGAAAACATTAATGAACTGGTAATGAAAGGTGCAAGATCTATAGAAAAATCCGTATCAAACATAAAGCAGTCTGTTAATGTTATAACAAGACTTACAGACTCTACAGCAGAACTGAGGAAAAGAATATCAGGTATAGAACACATACTTGATGTTATACTTGAGATAACAGAGCAGACGAACCTCCTTGCATTAAATGCGGCTATTGAGGCTGCAAGGGCAGGAGAAGTAGGAAGGGGATTTGCTGTTGTTGCAGATGAGGTAAGGAAACTTGCCGAAAAAACATCAAAAAGTGCAAATGAAATAAGGGATGTTGTTACATCAATAATGGAAGAAATGGAAAAAACAGAAGCAGAAGTAAGCAATGTTAGAGACATTATAAATGAGGGTGCGGAATACTCAGAAGAGATAGATGAGATATTTGATAGGATACAGGAAGCGAGCAGAAAAATTACAGATATGATTATGCAACAGACCGCGTCAACAGAAGAACAGTCTAAGATGATAAAATCTGTCTCAGAAAATGCCAACACACTGATCAGTAGCATTGAGGATCTGTTGGATATAGCTATTGATCTTGATCAGATAGCAAGTTCAACATTTAAGAACGGTGAGGATGTGTGGAGGCTGTTCACTGAGATTAAAAAAGATGATTCATTCAGCCTTCTTACAAGAATAATAGAGCATGCCGAATACGTGGAAAACATCATAAGGGCTATGGAGGGAAAAATCAGTTTTGAGCCTACAGATCACTCCCGCTGTAATCTTGGAAAATGGCTTTATTCAGAAGGATTACAGAAAGCCCAAAAGTATGGAACAGAAGCAACCCAGTTAATAAAAGATCTCGAGAGTATACATTTAGAGTTCCACCAGACCGGTTCAGAAGCTGTAAAGCTTTACAGGGAAGGAAAATATCAGGAGGCACAGGATAAGGTTGATAAGCTGGTTGAACTTTCGAGAAGTATCGCAGATATTCTGGTAAAACTTTACCAGGTATTTATAAGTTAAAAGGAATAATTTTGGGAATAAAGGCAAAACTTATCGTAGCACTTATAGTGGAAGTATCTGTTCTTTTTTTACTTTCCCAGTATGTTTATCTAATGATAAAAGAATATAGAGAGATATCTATCCTTGAGGAGATTGGAAGAAAACTGTATTACTCTGTTCAAACCGCTTCAGCACTAATTGAAAACAGGAAAGAGATAAATAAAGGATCACTAACAAAACAGTATGAAAATCTGTTAAAAAATCTTCCCCAAAAAAAACACACAAAAAAACTGAATGAAATAACAGTATTAATTAATCATGGTCTATCAACTCAAAACAAAGAAAATTTATTAATTGCCAAAAAAGAGCTCAAAGATTTATTGATAAAGATTAACAGGGATGCTAATCAGGTTTTGCAAAAAGCACTGGCTATCCTGATCCTTATCCCTATTTTTGGTTTTTTGGTAAGTCTGTTTGGAAAAATTACAGTTTACAGATCTTTCATTTCAATTTTTAAAGAGATTATAAAAAGAATAAGAATACTAATTAAAAAAGATCTCAAATTTTCATCCAACGATAGCTATAAGATAGAACATATTGAAAAAGAATTAGATAAATATCTTGAAAGAACAGAAGAATACACAGCAGAATTAGTAAAGAGTTTTGATGAGCTAAACAGAGAAATGATCTCTCTTCTAATCAATCTTTTGGATTCAAAAAACAGGAATAAAGCTGTTCAAACACAAGTTTTAGATCTTGCAATGTCTTCTGAGATTTTTTCAATATCCATAGATAACCTGAACAGATATGTAAAAAATGTCTATTCAGATATGAAAAACGTTGAAAAAAAGGCTGTAGAAGGATCACAAACTATAGTCTCCTCTATAGACGAAGTAAAAAAGCTTACAGGTGAAGTGGTTTCTCTAAAGGATAATGTAAATATCCTAACAGAGCAGTCTGAAAAGATAAAAGATATTGTAAATACTATAAAATCTATAGCAGAACAGACAAATCTTCTTGCTTTAAACGCTGCGATAGAAGCTGCAAGGGCAGGTGAATACGGTAAAGGCTTTGGTGTTGTTGCTGATGAAGTTAGGGTTCTTGCCAATAAAACAAAAAGGGCAACAGAAGAAATAGAAGATACGGTTAATTCTATCTCAAACTCTATGAAAAATTTTGCAAAGCAATTGCAGAAGAAATCTGAAAAAGCCGCAGAAGTACAGAAACTGATGGAGTTTTCAGGATATACAACAAAAGTGGTAAAAAACAACATAAAAATGATAACAGATATAGCTGAAGAAATTGTACTGCTGGTTGAAGAACAGGAAGAATCCCTCAATATAATTAAAGAAGAGATAATAGATCTAAACCGAAATGTTGAGATGTATAGATTAAAGTTTAAGCATGTTGAAAACAGTTCTGAAGAAATTAAAAAAAGTGTAATGGCTTTAACAGATAAGATTTATATGGAAAATGATATTATACAAAAAGGAAAAATCCTTTTTACACATTGGGTATTATCCCGTATAACAAAAAACGATCCATTTCCCCTTGAAGATACAGAACTTTACAAATGGTTAAAAAATGATCTCAAAAGGTATGGAAAAATATCAGAAGATACATACCAGGATATTTTGAAGTATATACACCAGATAGACAGAGAGATAAATTCTGTATCTTCTGAGAATAAAAAGGAAAAAGTATTAAAAAAGCTTAAAGATGAGATCTTATATATTCTTAATACTTTAGACAGCATAAGTAGAGGTTAAAACAATGAATCTTCCTTTAAGCGACGGCAAAAGATATTCTGGAGAAATAAAGATTAAAAGGTTCTGTGAAAAATACGGTATTGACATGGATTTTAGCCTTGTATTTAGTGGAATTGTGAATATATCTGACGAAAATGTCTTCATTCTTCATTCAATAAATCCATCTCCTATCTTAAAGTTTTTTAAAAAAGAAAATAGATTTACACTTTTTTTAAACAGTGATACCACAGCCTATAATCTTAAAGCCCTTGTAAAAGACATTTCAGAAAGAAAACTAATCTTCCAGGCTGAAGAACCAACCCCAATAGAAGAAAAAAGAAGATTTCACAGATTTTATTTTTGTTGCAAAGATTTAGGAAGTTTTATTATAGAAAAGGATGACAAGATTATGTGTGAAGGTGCCTGTGTTTTTGAACTCAGCAGATCAGGGCTTGGTGTAATAAATTCCTGTATAGGTTCTTTGAAGGTAGGAGACAGAATAACTGTAAAAAATACAGATGAAGACTTTAAAGTAGAGATAGAGATACTACATCTTGGTAAAAGGGAAGGATACGAGTTTTTAGGAGGAAAAATTACAAAAACAAATTTAAACTTGATAAATTATATCATAAGGAAATATATTAAAGTATCTGAAAAAATAATTAATGAAGCAGGATAAATCGTGCCAGAAGAAAAAAAAGAAAAAAGTCTTAAAGGTCCTGAAAAAGCAGCTATACTCCTTTCGCTTCTCCCTGAAGAAGCAACAGTTACAATATTCAAACACTTAAAAGAACATGAAATAGAAAGACTTATAAAACAAATTCTTGCTGTAGAGCCTCCATCAAAAGAAACTGCAAAGCAGATACTTGAGGAAGCCTTTGAAGCTTTAAAGGAAATAGCACCTATTAAAATTGCCCCTGAAAATCTAAAAAAAATATTAGAGCAAGCACTTCCCCCTGATAAGTTAGAAAAACTTCTTGCAGATACGTTGACTGTTGAGGAAGGGAAAGCTATATTCAGAGAGCTTGAAAAGATGGATCCAAAATTTGTTGCAAATATTATCCAGAATGAACATCCGCAGGTTATCGCCCTAATACTTTCCCAATTAAAACCTGTAAAGGCAGCAGAAATAATACAGTTTCTCCCAAAAAGGCTTGGTGTAACAAACGTTCAGGAAGAAGTAATAAAAAGAATAGCCTCCATAGAGAAGATATCAAGCGATATGCTGAAAATGGTTGCCAACACCCTTGAAGAAGAACTCCTTACCATAGGAGCAGGGAAAGAAGAAACATTAAGCGGAGTTGACATTGCAGCCGAAATTGTTAATGTATTACCAAAAGAATTAGGGCAGGAGATCCTTGAAGAGATCAGAAAAGAAAACCCATCCCTTGCTGATACGATTGAAGAAAAAATGTTCAAATTTGAAGATATTGTCAAGCTGGACAACAGGGCTATTATTGAGATACTTAAAGTCGTTGATAAGAATGATCTACTTATCGCCCTTAAAGGAGCTCCTCCAGAGATTATGGATAAGTTCCTGTCTAACATGTCAAAAAGAGCTGCACAGATGTTCCTTGAGGATATGGAAATTCTCGGACCTGTTAAAAAGTCCGATGTTGAAAATGCAAGAAAAAAGATCATCGCTACAATTAAAGGTCTTATAGAAAAAGGTGTTATTGAGTATGGTGCTGGAGAAGAAATGATTTAGAGGTTTTGTTATGTCAGAGGAATTTCTTTCCCAAGAAGAAATAGACGCTTTGTTAGGAAGTGGAAAAGAAGAAGAAAAAGAGGAAGAAAAAAAATCTGATATTACACCTTTTGATTTTTCTGAAGTTGAACACATAAAGAAGGGAGGACTTCCCGGTTTTGAACTAATATTTGAAAGATGGATAAAGGTTTTCCGGGACGAATCAAGGAAAATTCTTCCTCAGATAAACATGGTAACAAAAGAAAATATTTACATATCAAGATTTCAAAACTTTATATTCAAAATCCCCCTTCCATCAAGCTATACTATCTTTTCGATGAGACCTTTAAAGGAAAATGCCCTCTTGGTTGTTGACTCAAGACTTGTTTTTACAGTTATAAGCGTTCTTTTTGGAGGTCCTGCAAAACCTTTTAAAGTAGAAGGAAGAGAATTCACCAAGCTTGAGATGAAAGTTATAGATGATTTTATTAACTCTGCTTTGAAAACGTTTGAGCAGGTTTGGGATGCCTTTTATCCAGTTATGGTTGAAGTAAGATCTATAGAATTAAATCCAAGTCTTGCAAGAATAGTTTCTCCAAACGAAAAAGTTATCATAGTAGAGTGTAAGATAGATATAGAAGGTTATGAGGCTCCATTCTTTTTCTGTTTTCCCCAAAGTATGTTTTTTCCTATAAAGGATATAGTTTACTCCCAGGTTGCTTTCGCTGAAGATCCTGTATGGAAGAAAAACATTGAGGAAAAAGTGAAAAAGATCAATGTCAAGATAGAATTTGAACTTACAAAAGTGAAAATGAAAATCAAAGATATACTTTCCTGGGAAGAAGGAACACAGATCAATCTTTTTGTTTCACCTGATCAGGAGTTCAGGCTATTTGTTGAAGATAAACACAAATTTTTTGCAAAACTTGGAAAAATAAATGAGAAATATGCAGCAATGATAACAAAACCGGTTTTTGAAGAGGAGTAATGATGTCAGAAGAGGAAAAAAAAGAAGAGCAAACAGGCGAAGAGGTTGATCAGGAAAAGCTTGCAGAAGAATGGGCAAAAATGGCAGAGGAACAGTCTGAAGAAGTAGATCAGGAGAAATTAGCTGAAGAATGGGAAAAAATGGCACAGGAAACTCAACAAGAAGAAGAAAGTGATGAAATAGATCAGGAAAAACTTGCTGAAGAATGGGCTCAGATGGCACAGGAAGAAAAAAAAGAAGAACCTCAACAGGTTATAGAACACCCTCCCACAGATCTGATAGAGAAGGAAAAACTTGATCTCCTAATGGACATCCCCCTTGAAATATCTGTAGAAATAGGTAGCACAACAATGCCACTTGAAGAAGTTCTCAAACTTAACCCTAACAGTATTGTTGAACTGGACAGATACATAAATCAACCTGTTGATATAAAGGTAAATGGAAAGCTTATAGCTAAAGGAGAACTGTATACTGTTGAGAATCACTTTGGTATTAAAATAACAAGTATTATCACTGTTCAGGAAAGGATGAAACTGCTAACTGCAGAAGAATCATAAAGATTTTTTCAAACGATCCGAAAAATAAATAAAACAACAGAGGTACTAAAATGGCTCTCAATTTTCAGCCAATATACGTTCTGGCATCAGGCGGAGAGAGAGCTCTTGAAAAGCTTAATGTGGCTACAAACAACCTTGCGAATGTAAACACCCCTGGATTTAAAAAACTGCTTCTCAGAGAGATGAGTCAGTATATTCCTGAGAACAAAGGGGATACATCCCACCTTTTTGTTTTTCCAAGGTTTAATGATACCCCTGTGATAACAACACAAGGAAACCTCATAAGGACAGATGCTCCCTTTGATCTTGCTATTTTTGGTGATGGATTTTTTGGTGTTCAGACACCTAACGGGATTAAATACACCAGAAACGGACATTTCTTAAGGGATGGAAAAGGTTTCCTCGTAGACTCAAACGGTAATTATCTCCTTAATGATCAGGGTAGAAGAATACAGATAACAGACATAAAATCAAAGGTTGTAATCCTTGAGGACGGTAGTATATATGTAGGCAACCAGCCAGTAGGAAAGCTCATGATAAAAAACTTTACAGCTGTAAAGCCTGATTCAGAGAGCTACTACGTACCGGATCAACAAAAAAATGCACAGGAAATCCCCCCCAAATTTTCAATAAAACAGGGATATTTAGAACAGTCAAATGTTAATGGAATACAGGCTATGATAGAACTTATAAATGCCCAGAGAAGGTTTGAGATATATGGAAACCTTATGAGAAGCCTTGATCAGATGGAACAAAAAAGCAATGAGATAGGAAGAGCTTAAAAGAGGTGAGATAAAATGATTAGAGCTTTATGGACTTCAGCTTCAGGAATGCAAGCACAGCAAACAAATCTTGATGTTATATCCCACAATATAGCCAATGTAAATACAGTGGGATTTAAAAGAAGTAGAGCAAACTTTGAGGATCTGATCTATCAGGATCTGAAAGATCCGGGAGTTATGAGCTCAAATGAAACAAGAGTTCCCTCAGGAATACAGATAGGCTTGGGTGTGAAACTGTCTGATGTTTCCAAGATATTTACACAGGGAAGTCTTATGAAAACAGATAAACCCCTTGATATTGCAATTCAAGGAGAAGGTTTTTTCAAAATAGAACTTCCTGGAGGAGGAGAAGCTTATACCAGAGCTGGAAATTTCCAAGTTGATAATGAAGGGTATGTTGTTACACCAAACGGGTATAAATTATCCCCAAACATACAGATTTCTTCTCCAGAAACCCTTATAAGTATTAATATAAGTCCCAATGGAAAAGTGTATCTTGTTAGGAATGAGGGTGGACAACAAACCGTCGAGGAACTAACAGATATAAAACTGTACAAATTCATAAATCCTGCAGGATTAAAAGCCATAGGAGAGAACCTTTTTGTACAGACAGAAGCATCAGGTGATCCTGTTGAAGGAGATCCCAACACCGATGGTTTTGGAAAACTGGCACAGGGATTTTTAGAAGCATCAAATGTTAACATAGTTGAGGAGATGGTTAATCTAATCGTTGCCCAGAGAGCATATGAGATAAACTCAAAAGGTATTATAACGGCAGATGAGATGCTCAGAACTGTTGGATCACTT
The DNA here is from genome assembly GCA_027030485.1 of Persephonella sp. Classification (GTDB taxonomy): domain Bacteria; phylum Aquificota; class Aquificia; order Aquificales; family Hydrogenothermaceae; genus Persephonella_A. The sequence goes on along the minus strand of JALVEY010000173.1, from coordinate 32,378 downwards.
AAGACTTAACCTGTTTCTATTCTTTTTGCTGTTTTCTTTCAGTTATGGTGAAACGGTTATTAAGCTAAAAAGATATATTGAAACAGAAAAATCCGACCTTAATCTTTCCCAGATAGCAGATATAAAAACAGAGAATAAACGATTTTTAGAGTTTTTATCAGGCATAAATGTAGTAAAAAATTTAAAACCAGGTAAAAAAATTACTTTAACAAAAGAGGATATTAAAAATATTCTCAAAAAAAACTATGTTGATCCAAACTCTGTAAAAATTATCGGAGACAGAATAACACTAAAAAGAAAAGAAGTAATAATATCAAGACAGACCTTAGAAGAAAAAGTGAAAGAATACCTGAATAAAAAATACAAAAACATCCATATTCAAAGCATAGATCTTAACCTTAAACCTTTTAAATCAAGCTCAGAATATACAATAAAGATAAAAGAAAGGTCTAAAACATCTTCCCGTTTATACCTGACAGCTTTTATAATCTGGAAAGACAAGCAGAAAAAAATAAACATCTCAGTAAAATACAGACAGATGGTAAATGCTCCTGTTCCCAAAAAAGATCTTTTAAGAGGACAGATAATAAAAGAGGAGGATATTGAGATAAAAAAAGTACCTGCACAGAGGGGGGTAATTACAAACAAAGAGGTTCTGTTAGGTGCTGTGGTTAGAACAACTTTAAAAAAAGGAAAGCCTGTGAAACCAAGTATGATAATACCAGATTATCCTGTGAAAAGAAGAAGTTATGTAAAAGTAATTTACGACCGAAATGGAATAAAGATAGAGATCACAGGAATAGCCCTTGAAAATGGAATTACAGGGCAGATAATAAAGGTAAAAAACCAATCAACAGGGAAGATACTGCCATGCAAAGTAATAGGAAAAGATACAGTTTTATATGTAGGTGGGCTCTAATACTACCTTTTTTTCTTCTCTTCTCATGTGCCGAAAAAAAACAGACCTTAAAACCATTTGATCCGAAACCACCTGAGATAGTAGCTGAAAGACCTGTTTCACCTCCCGGATCTTTATATACAGAAACCACCACAACAAACCTTTTTTCAGACGATAAAGCCTATCAGGTAGGAGATGTAATCACTGTTAAAGTTATAGAGAACATATCAGGCTCAGGAAGTGCGAACAGTCAGTCTTCAAGGGATACATCAGTAGATCTTGATTTTCCTTCACCAACACTTATGGGAAAACCACTTATTAACAAATCTCCGATAGCCGGGATGAAAGCAGGTTCAAAAAATAACTTTAAAGGAACGGGGAAAACTGATAGAAAAGCAAGACTTATAGCAACAATATCAGCAAGAGTTGTCAAGGTTTATCCCAATGGAAACCTATTTATAGTTGGTAAAAAAATCATAAAAATTAATGAGGACGAGCAGATACTAAGAATTTCTGGTATAGTTGAGCCTACATACATAGACCAGGATAATTCTATATTATCCTCTAAAATATCAGACATGTATATAGAATACAATGGTGAAGGATTTATCGCAGATAATCAGCGCCCGGGATGGCTCGCACAATTCCTTGCAAAAATCTGGCCTTTTTAGGAGGAAAGGATGATTTTGAGAGCGATCCTTCTAAGTTTATTTATTTTTGGTTATTCATTTGCCGGTAATGTTGTAAAGATCAGAGATGAAGTTGACGTTGTTGGTTTAAGAACAAACTATCTCATAGGTTATGGAATTGTTGTAGGTCTGAAAGGAACGGGAGATGGTACAACAACAAGATACACACTAATAAGTATAGCTAATATGCTGAAGAAAATGGGTATATATATAGACCCTGCACAGGTAAAGACCAAAAATTCTGCTGCAGTTATGGTAACGGCGAAACTACCTCCTTTTGCGAAAACAGGGATGAGATTTGATGTTACAGTTGCATCTATGGGTGATGCAAAGGACATAGGAAATGGTGTTTTGATCAGAACTCCTCTTTTTGGACCTGATGGAAAGGTTTATGGGTTTGCACAGGGATCTGTTTCCACTGGAGGAGGTTTTTCTGAATCTAACAAAGGAGGAAAAGTAGTTAAAAACTTCCCTACAACAGGAGTAATCATTGATGGTGGGATTGTTGAGAAGGATCTCCCCTTTGATTTTTCAAAAATGAAACATCTGATTTTAACATTAAAAAGACCTGATTTTTCGAAGGCAATCCAGATACAGGATGTGATAAACAACCATTTTGGCAAAAAAATAGCAAAGGCCGTGGATGCAACAACTGTAAAGGTATCTTTTCCTCAAGGGAAAGATAAGGTGAAAACTGCCGGAGAGATACTCAGCCTTGATATAAAAACAGATTCAGAACCTACAGTTGTTATATACGAAAGAACAGGGACGGTTATAATGAGCGGGGATATAAAGATAGATGCTCCTATATATGTTTCCCACGGGAATATATATGTTTCTGTTGAGAAAAAGCCTGTAATATCGCAACCTCCTCCACTTTCTGGAGGTGAAACAGTTCAAACAGAAGAAGTAAGAACAACCGTAGTAGAAGAGAAAGGTAGAATATTTGCAATACAATCGCCCAGACTTAAAGACCTCGTTGAGGCTCTCAACGATATTGGGGTATCTCCAAGGGATTTAATAGCGATAATTCAAGCAATAAAAAACACAGGAAAGCTCCATGCAAAGATAGTAATAATGTAAAAAAGGTATAAATTATGTTTAACCCCGACGTGAAGATAAAACCTTACTGGGAGATTAAAGACCTTTCACAGATAAAGGAACCTGAAGAGGTTGCAAGAGAATTTGAAACGATGTTTGTTAGAATTTTAATGAAAGAGTTCAGAAAAACTCTTGATGGAGGTATATTCTCAAGTTCTTTTTCATATAAAATGTATATGGATATGTTTGATATGCAGATTGCAGAGGCGATCGCTTCATCAGATAAGTTAGGTTTAAAACAGTACATACTTGATGCGATTAAAACTTATGAAAAATACTCCGCTGGAGAATAAATGGGAGAAACCCTAAACTCAATCTTTAACAGATTAAACCAGTATTCTGATGCCATTGTAGTAGTCCTGATAATAACGATTATAGGGGCTATGGTTCTTCCTGTCCCCCCTTTTTTACTTGACATTCTTCTTACGGCAAGTATCACATTTTCTATCGTTATACTAATGACAACCCTGTATGTCCAAAATCCACTCCAGTTATCCTCATTTCCATCACTACTATTGATAGCCACCCTTTTCAGGCTATCTCTTAATGTTGCCACAACGAGAAGAATATTACTTCATGGACATGAAGGGTCAGATGCGGCAGGGCATGTTATACAGGCTTTTGGAGAATTTGTAGTTGGGGGGAGTTATATTGTAGGAGCTATAGTTTTTGTCATACTTGTAACCATCAACTACATAGTGATAACAAAAGGTACAGAAAGAATATCAGAGGTTGCTGCAAGGTTTACACTGGATGCTCTGCCGGGAAAACAAATGGCAATAGACGCTGACCTGAATGCCGGAATAATTGATGAAAAAGAGGCCCAGCGAAGAAGAATGCAGATACAGAAGGAATCTGATTTTTATGGAGCTATGGACGGTGCATCAAAGTTCATAAGAGGGGATGCTGTTGCAGGAATAATTATAGCGATAGTAAACATAATCGGTGGATTAGCGATAGGTATTCTGCAACATAACATGGATGTACAATCAGCACTCCAGAACTTCACCCTTCTTACTGTCGGTGATGGGCTTGTTTCCCAGATACCCTCATTGATAACGTCAACCGCTGCCGGCTTAATGGTAACGAGAGCTGTTTCTGAGGAGAATTTAGGAAAAGAAGTTTTTCAACAACTTACAAGCTTTCCAAAGGCACTGTATATGGCTTCTTTTTCAATCTTTGCAATGGGCATAGTTCCGGGAATGCCTTTTATTCCTTTTATGCTTTTGTCAGCTCTCATTGGAATAACAGCATTTATGATGAACCAGCTGCTTAAGAAAAGAGAGGTTGAGGTGGCAGAAGAAAAAGCGAGGGAGCTCTTGAAAACAACTGAAGAAGAAGAAAAACCTGAAGAAATCATTCCCCAGCCCGAGCTAATAACATTTGAGATAGGATACGCTCTTATACCTTATGTTGACGAATCACAGAACGGTGAAATAGTTAAAAGGATAAGATCCCTAAGAAAACAGTTATCAAAAGATCTTGGTATTATAATTCCTCTTGTTCATATCAAAGACAACCTTGAGCTTAAACCTGGAGAATACAGGATATTAATAAGAGACATAGAGGTTGGAAGAGGTGAGATACACCCTGATAAACTTCTTGCTATAGACACAGGAACAACAAAAGGAAAAATAGAAGGAATAAAAACAAAAGAGCCTGCATTCAGTCTTGATGCGTACTGGATAGATGAATCACTCAAAGATAAGGCAAAGATGCTTGGATACACCGTTGTTGATATACCAACAGTTGTTATCACCCATCTGTCTGAGATAATAAAAAAACATGCTGATGAGGTTCTTGGTAGAAGCGAAACAAAAGAGCTTGTGGATTCACTTTCAGCAAAATATCCAGTTGTAAAAGAGATTGTTCCCGAACAGGTTCCATTGAATATCGTTCATAGAGTTCTTCAGAACTTGCTTAAAGAAGGGATACCCGTTAAAGATCTTTTAACAATTATAGAAACCCTTTCAGATAACATAACGAAAACAAATGATCCAGAAATTTTAACAGAGTTTGTAAGACAGGCATTAAACAGAATGATAACCTCTATTTACCAGAAAAATAACACCCTTTTTGCCTTAACTTTGGGACCCAAGACAGAAAATTACATTATGGAAAAAGTTCAAGAGAATGGCGGAACACTTCCTCCTTTTGAACCAACATTCGTTCAGAAGTTAGTTCACCAGCTAACAGAAAAAGCACAGCAGTTTGTTCTCCATCAGGCAACACCTGTTCTTCTTACTTCACCTGCAACAAGAAGATTTGTAAAGAAAATAATAGAACCTTACCTTCCTGATTATGTTGTATTATCTTATGCTGAGATAGATCCGAAAGTTAAAGTAAATGTTCTTGGAGTTGTAGATCCTCATGGAGATTAAAATATACGAAGGTTATGATCTTGAGCAGCTTATTGATAAGGCAAAAGACGAACTTGGAGAAGACATAAAGATTCTCCATTATGAAACTATTGAGGAAAAGAAATTTTTGTTTTTCAAAGGCAAAAAAAAGTACAGACTTTTTGTTGAACCTGTTGATGATCAGGAGCTTTCAGAACCTGTTCTGAAATTTGAAGAACTCCTTGAAAAAGTGGAGGATCTTATAGACAAAAAAATAAGAAATTCTTTGCCAAAATACGCACAGGGACTGGCAAATCCAGAAAACCTCCCCCCGCATGTTCAAATCGGTTCAAAAGGATCAAACATCCTTAATGAATTTACCGGAGATGCACTTCATCTTGTAGAACAGTTGCTTGAAAAAGATGTTCTTCCTGATGTTGCAAAAAAAATTGTTACTGAAGGATGTGGGCTTGATATAGACACAAACAAATGGGATCTAAACACAATTACTACAAAAGATGCTGTTATTAAGGGGATAAAAAGGTATATGAAATTTACAGGTAGTTTTGAGAATGATAGAGAAGGTCTTCAGATAATCGCTTTTATTGGTCCAACCGGTGTTGGGAAAACCACAAATCTTTTTAAAATAGCATCACAGCTTGTAATAGATAAAAAGAAAAAGGTGGCTGTTATAAGCACGGACACATTTAAAGTTGGAGCATCCCATCAGGCAAGAACCTATGCAAACATTCTGAATATACCATTTTATTCAATATCAGAATCAAAAAAACTAAAGAACACTGTTGAACAGCTCAGAGAGTTTGATTTTATTTTGATAGATACTGTGGGAAGAAGCCATTATGATTATTGGAGATTAGGAGAAATAAAAGAGATCCTAAGCAGTCTGGAAGAAGAGATAAAACATGTTCTTACTATCAGTTGCAATTTTAAAAATGATGATGCGATGGAGGTTATCTATAAGTACCAAACATTTTTCCCGATACATTCTTTATTTTTTACAAAAATAGATGAAACATTAAAGCCGGGGCTTCTTGTTAATCTTCCTGTAGAGACTAAACTGCCTGTTTCTTATTTGAGCACAGGGCAAAGAGTTCCTGAAGACCTGAAAATTCTTAATCCGGAAACTGTTGCCTCTTATTTAATCAGTTCTTAACGGAGGTTGTTATGGAGGAGCAGGCAAAAGGACTTCTAAAACTTATCAATGAAAAAAAGATAGACAGAAACACAAAATTCCTTGCAGTTGCAAGCGGTAAAGGAGGAGTAGGGAAAACAAATTTTGCCGTTAATTTTTCTTACTTGATGGCTAATGATTTTGGAAAAAAAGTCCTTTTAATAGATGCTGATATAGGGATGGCGAATGTCCATATACTGGTAAATGTCAACACAAAGAAAACGCTAAAAAATATACTCAGCGGTGAAAAGATTGAAGACATCATTTTCTCAACCAGAGGGATCGATATTCTTCCTGGATTTTCTGGTATTGATGCGATAAATGAGGTTGACGATACTGCCGTTTTCAGATTTGTTCAAAATCTGAATGATGTTTCAGAAAAATACGATTATATCATTATTGATACCGCAGCAGGAATTGATAACAAGGTAATATCCTTTATAAGAGCATCCTCTAAAACTTATGTTATTACAACACCTGAACCTACAGCAATTATGGACGCGTATGCTCTAATAAAATCTATGAAAAAGCTTTATGATTATTCTGATTTTAAGGTAGTTGTAAATATGGTAAAAAGTGAAGAAGAGGGTCTTGAAACCTTTAACAGACTAAAATCCTCAGTAGACAAGTTTCTGGGTATAAATCTCCAGTTAGGAGGCGTTTTAGGTCATACAAAGAATATACAAAAAACTGTCAAGAAAAAACAGATAATATCTGAAGTTTATCCTTCAGATAAGTTTGTTTTACAGCTAAAAAAAATAGCTTCAGAGGAATTAGGGGAACCACCTCCCCCTGTAAAAGAAAGCTTTTGGGAAAAAGTGGTAAACTTTTTGAAAAAAGAATGAAAATGGAAAAAAAAGAAAGAGAAAAACTTATCCTTGACAATATCTCTCTTGTGAAAAAGGTTGCAAGCAAAATATACTACAGATTGCCAAAGGGGGATATAGAGTTTGATGATCTTGTGAATGTTGGAGTCATAGGTCTTATGAAAGCTATACAAAAGTACGACAAGGACAAAGCCAAATTTTCAACTTATGCTTACATCAAAATAAGAGGAGAAATACTTGATTATTTGAGAAGCCTTGATATAGTCCCAAGAACCGTTAGGGATAAGATAAAAAAAGAGACCCCATTAGAGGAAGGAAAAACAGTTCCCCTATCAAACACAGCCGTTATGGTAAGTATAGAAAAAGCCCTTTCATCAGATGATAGCCTGAAAATCGTTGATACTCTCGTTTCAGAAAAGGAAACACCTGAAGAAGAAGTTATCAGGGAAGATCAAAAAGAAAAACTTTTGCAGGCGGTAAATCTCCTTTCAGAAAAAGAAAAAAAAGTACTTCAGATGCTTTATTTTGAAGAAAGAGATCTTAAATCTGTTGCCAGTGAGATAAATGTATCTGTTTCAAGAGTTTCACAGATAAAGGCAGAGGCTATAAAAAAACTTAAATCCCTTTTTGTTTATTAAAAATTACCAGTTCTCTTTAAGGCTTTTCAATTTTGAAGCTCTGTCTGATTTTTTTACAGAACCTTCAGGTCTATAGTAGTTAGGAAGATCCCTTATATCCTTTTTGTAATAATTAGGAACTTTTTTTAATGAACCCTTGTAGTAATTAGGAGCTTTTTCAGGTTTTGCTTTATAGTATTTCGGCGTTTTCCTTATTTCCCCTTTATAATACTTGTATTGTTTTTTGTAAAGACTTTCATACAGATAATAAGATAGACCTCCAATACTAAAAAAGATAACAGCAAGTATAGATAACATCATAATTCTGTTCATATTCTCACCCTTCTTTCATAAATATCTGCAGTATCCTTAAACTTTCAACATTAATTAAGTTTTGCAAATAGACGAAACATTATTAAATTTAATCTAAAGAAATATTATGCAGATAGCAAAGATTTATGGTAAATGGCTTCACCATAAGAAAGTAAAAAAATCTGGAAAAGGAAGTGATATTTTTGCTTCTATATTTGAGTCTATGAAAGAACACACATACCAAAAAAATAAACCATCTGAAAAAATAAAAAATGAAAAAACCACATTTGGGAAAATATCACCTTTTTTTTATTACCCATTGAAGGAAAACATAATAACGAAAGCTACCTACAAACCAAATTATGAAAATCCTTTAGAGTTAGTAAAGGAAGATGAAAATAATCTGAATAGTTTGAAAAGATCAAATCAAAAAAACTCTCCTATTGATACAAACACTGTAAGAGACATAATAAAGATTTCAGAAAATCCAAAACCTACTTACAACAAAAATATTAGAAAATCAGTTTTATTCCAGCCAGAAAAGCTTTTTACATACCATACAGATTATAACTTTTTTAAAACTACCGATCACAGGAAAGAAAAAATCACTTTTAATATATTAATTAACAGATCAAAATCCATTCCTTTTTCTATGGAGAACTTATCCGGAAGAAAAATAGATCTTAAGAAAACAGGTCATTACAAATTAGAGAAAAGAGAAGATAATCTATTAATTTACTCTGAAGGTGAAATAAAAAATAATCTTAAGAGATCAACGGTTGAAAAGCAAAATCAAAAGAAAGAATCTGATTTTTTAAAAAACCCTGTTGAAAAAAATCAAGAAAATCATATAGAAGAAAAAACTATAATCATAGAATTTTCAGTTAACCAAAATAAAAAAGATAGACCGATTGTACAAAGCTTAATTTTTGGAAAAACCATCCCAACAAATAGACAGGAAAAAATTATCCCTATCCTATTTAATGATATAAACCATGTTCAAAAAGAAAGACAAAAATCTGAAGAACCTACACAATCTTTTGATGTTTTATTAACTAAAATCGAAGAAAGTAATAAAGTCAGAAAATCTATTACCATTTCACCCCAGATATTTGTACAGAACAATAAAGAAAATAACATATCAAAAAATGTGTTGACAGATAAGAAAAAAAATAACCTTCCTAAAGAACACTCAGAAAGAAACGGTTTTCCATCAGAATTTAGAGATACAAGGCCTACAGAAAAAAGTTTTATATCAGAAAATCCACATACTCAAAAAGGTACAGATAGGATCAGGAAAGATCCAGAGAGGATAGATCATTTTGGTATATCTAAAAAGGAAAAAAAGCCCTATTTTCAGCCAAGTTTCAGCAATCAGGTAAAAGAAAGCAATACTTTAGAAAATTTAGCTAAAAATCCAGATAATTCAGGTAAAAGCAGTCTCTCTCAGAGCCTATTAGATTTACAAGATCAAAAAATTGAAAAACAGTTTAAACAAAATCAGAATAATTCTATTCAAAACACTGTAATCAACAAGTTCCCAGATGCAGCCTCAGAATTTTCAGAAAAATCTGACCAGCACACACCCTCTGAACAAAACAGGGAAAATACAGATATAAACCAGAACAACAGTTTTAACAGGACGCTAACTTTTAACCTTAAGTTTGGAGATATTAGCCTGTCTGCAAGGTATTCAGGTAGTAAGATGAATATTGTCTTAATGATGCATAATCTGACAAACCAGTCCCTCTATAGTATGAGAGATGAGATCTCCCACATAATTCAGGACAGCGGTATTGAGAACTACTTCCTTAGAATAAAAAATAAAGAACGGGAGATAAATTACTCGTCGGATTCAAAAAAAATAGATAAAAAAATTACAGGATCATATAGAGAAATAAATGTTAAGGCTTAGTATTGTTATTCTTTCGCTTGTTTTAATTTCAATTTTTTCATTTTCAGAAGAAAAAAAATTAGAGGAATATAAAAACAGAAAGATATACACAAAAAAAGAGATAGAAATCTTAAAGGAAAGATACAATCTGGCTGTCCAGATGTATAGAAGAGGTTCTTATTATTCGGCACTTAACATACTTTCAAACATCCTTTCTGATCGGAATAATCCATTTTATGGTAAAGCTCTTTTTATTACAGCGAAAATATACCTTCATCTTGGAGTTAAAACAGGTTTAAAAGAGTTTCTTCAAAAGGCTATGTACTACCTGAACACATATTCGTACACTGTGGAAGATCCATATAACTGGGAGTTTTATTATACAAAAGGAAATATATACGAAAATCTGTTTATGTACGAAATGGCTATGGCATCTTACAAAATGGCATTCTCCAAAGCTGACGATCCAAAAAAACAGTTTAAAACGGTAGTGGCAATTTTAAGAACCGCAGCATGGCTAAAAAATATGGATATAGTTACAAGATATATAGTACTTGTTAATCTTGAACAGCTTTCAGAAAAAGAAAAAAAAGAGTTTGAGTTTGTTAAAGGTCTTGTTGAGTTCAGGAAAGGAAATTATAAAGAGGCTATAAAATATCTAATTCCTGTTTATAAAAGTTATGAAGAGTATCTTATACAAAACCCTGAATATTACCTGATTGTTGGAGAAAATGCATATAGACTTGGAAAATATGATTTTGCAAAACAGATTTTCAGAAGAATAATAAGTATAGTTAAAGACGAATCGGTAATAAGAAGATCCCTTTTAAGATTAGGTGATATAGCCTTGAAAAAAGGGGACAGAATTCTTGCCTTTAACTACTATTACCAGCTTTTAAAAAAATACCCTAAATCTAAAGAATCAATAGTAGCAAAACTAAAACTGATAGCTTTAGGTAAAAAAGATAGAGAGATACAGGCAAGATTACTTGTTTCGAAGGATAAAGATTTCAAAGATCCCCTTCCTTTTGTACTGAGAACTCTCGTATCAAATAGGAACAATTATGTTGGTTTTTTCGCCCTTGCAGATTTTGGATTTCTGGTTTTAGATACAAAATCTGAAAAACTTTTTGAAAAACTAACATGGGAGCTTTCTTTGGTAAATGTTAGCAGATTAAAGTATGAGCATAAAGAGCTTTTAATCCAGTTATGGAAACCTGAAATAAAAAAACTCAATGGTGTAAAACTATGTAAACTTTTTGTATCGAATGAGAAGTTTTTCTTTGATGTTTTTGATCGGGACACTATAGAATACTTTTATAGCGGATTAAAAAGATGTGGTAAATACCACATCGCCCTTAAAATAGCAAAGTTTATTACAAAAAAATGGAAAGATAACAGATCATACCTGATCCTTGCAGACGCATATTATAATCTTGAAGATTACAGTCAATCTATTGAAGTACTGAACAAAATAAAAAACAGGAACTGTGAGTATTACATAATCCTTACAAAAGACCTTATTTTTTTAAAAAAAATTCAGAAAAAACTGGCCATAGACTTAGATACTTATTGTAAAGAAAAAACTGTAGAAAAAAATCTCCTTAAAGCTTTTGTTTATGCAGAAACAGGAGAGGTTGAAAAAGCTTTTACTACTGTTGAACAGATAAAAGAAAACTTTCCAGATTATTACATAAAAACAGTATTAGGCAAAATCTTCCTTAGAAAATTTATTTACATTCTTTTTGAAAAAAGAATGTATAGTGAAGCTTTAAAGATATTAATCCCTTTATCCGAAAAACTTAAAAAAGATTGTGATATAAACAGTTGGATAGTAATAGCTGCTGTAAGAACAGGTAATTATAAATTAGCAGAAAGGATTACAGAAAAAATAAATAAGTGTAATACAGAATGGAGTATAGTTGCGACCAATATCTTTGAAAGTTATAAAATAACAAGAGGTAAAGAAAATGAGTGAGCTTTTTTCACATATAAATATTCTTGAAGAAAAAGCTTCCTATTTTCTTGAAAGAACCAAAGTGATACAGGGTAACATAGCAAATGCAGACACCCCGTTTTATAAACCGGTTGATCTGAAGTTTGAAAAAATCCTGACAGGGCAGGTAAAGCTAAAAACAACACACCCTAAACATTTAGATCCTTTTCCTGAAAAAAAGGTCAAAATTGAAAAATTTTACACGAAAAATTTTGCAGGATACGATCAGAATAGGGTTAATGTTGAGGAGGAGTTAGCCAAACTTGCAGAAAGCTCAATAATGTACAAAACCCTTCTTGAATCAATGAAGAAAGAGATGGCAAAGCTTAAATATGCCATCTCTGGTAGATGAGGGAGGTTGCTATGATATTCAAAGGTCTTGAAACAGCCATAACAGGTATGGCAGCCCAGAGAATAAGAATAGATATATCATCTTCAAATCTTGCCAATGTTAACTCAACAAGAGCTGAAAACGGACAGCCGTATAGAAGAAAAGTGCCAGTTTTTCAAGCCATTTTAGACAAAGAATCTGGTGTTTATCAGGTTAGGGTTGCGAAAGTTATACCAGATCCTTCCCCTTATAAAATGAGATATGATCCAAAACATCCAGATGCTGGAGCAGATGGTTATGTCAGACTTCCAAATGTTGATCCTCTGAGAGAAATGGTTGATATGATGTCTGCAATCAGAACATACGAGGCAAATCTGACAGCATTTAATACCCACAAAGATATGTTAATTAAAAGCCTTGAGTTAATTAAAGTTTAAATAAGGTGGTGAAATCATGAGAATAGAAGGACTTCAGGATTTTGGGCAGCTTACCACCCAGAAGAAAGAACACAAAGAATCTGGATCATTTGGTGAACTTCTTCAGGAATTTATTGCAGATGTTAACACAGATCTGAAGAATGCCAAGCAGGCAGAAAAACTGATAGCAGAAGGGAAAGTTGAAAATCTTGAAAATCTTATGTACCAGATTGCCAAATCTGATATATCATTAAGACTTATTACAGAGATAAGAAATAAAGCACTTGAAAGCTATCAAGAAATAATGAGAATGCAGGTATAAAATTTGGACATAAACAGTATTAAAGAAAAGGCTTTAAACTTAGGAAAAAAGTACGCAACACCAAAAAATATAGCTCTGATAACCGCTGGCCTTTTACTTATCTCTATACTTGGTTATGTGGCATACAGGACAACAACATCAATAAACTACGGAGTTTTGTACACCAACCTATCTCCAGATGATGCAGGCAGGATACTTACCGTTCTTCAGGAAGAAAACATTCCTTACAAGGTAGAAGGAAACGGAAGCATCATAATGGTTCCAAAAGACAAAGTCCATGAAATTAGATTAAAACTCGCAGCCAAAGGTTTGCCATCAAGTCAGACAGTCGGTTTCGAGATATTCGAAGAACCAAAGATGGGGATAACCCAGTTTCAGGAGAATGTCAATTATCTACGGGCATTAGAAGGAGAGCTCGCAAGAACCATAAGACAACTTGATCCTGTTCAGGATGTCAGAGTTAACATAGCCCTTCCGAAAGAATCTATATTTGTTAGGGAAGAAGAAGAACCAAAAGCATCAGTCGTTCTTAAACTCTGGCCTGGAAAAGACCTTACAAAAGAGCAGGTGAAAGCTGTCGTTTTTCTCGTTTCCCACGCCGTCCCCAGATTAAAAAAAGAAAATGTTACAGTAGTTGATAATAGGGGAAGAGTACTTTCTGATCTGCTTGATGAGGAATCACAGCTTGCTGCCACAGACAAAACTGTTCAGCTAAAGAAAAGACTGGAAAAACAGATAGAAAGAAATGTCCAGTCAATGCTTGCAAAAGCTCTCGGATCAGACAAAGTTGTTGTAAGAGCATCTGTAGAGCTTGAGATAGGAAAGGTTCAGCAAAAAGATGAGATAGTTGATCCTGATAAAGTTGCTGTTGTAAGTGAAAGAAAAATTCAGGAAAAGATACAGGAAACAGAAACCCCTGCTGTAACACCACCGGGAACACCAACAAATGTTCCTCCCGTAATGCAGGGAAGCCAGACCGTTCTTACGAGAAATAATTCCAAAAAAGATCAGACAAAAAATTATGAAATAACGAAAAGCTACATAAGCACTGACAAAAATGTGTTTAAAATAAAAAGGCTGAGCGTAGGCGTTCTTATAGACGGAAAGTATGAAAAACAGATAGATAAAGAAGGAAACACATCATACAAGTTTATCCCCCGCTCTCCAGAAGAGATAAAAACATACGAAACTTTAATAAAAAGTGCCATAGGCTATGATCCTAAAAGAGGAGATCAGATCACAGTGGTAAGTGTTCCTTTTGAGGTAAAATCCGAGAAAAAAGAAGAAAAACCACCAATTCAGAATTATATAATAATCGGTGGAATAGCTGTTCTTGTTCTGCTTATACTAATAGTTGCAGTTTTTATGGTATTGAAAACATTAAAGAAAAAGAAAAAAGAGGAAATGGTTTTACCACCAGGGGTTACTCCAGAGATGGCAGCAGGTGTTTATGCGATGCATGAGAAGGGGGAAGAGTACAGACTTGAAAAGGAACCGGCATTTCAGAAACTTATTGAAATTGCAGAAGAATCACCAGAACTTATAGCCGATCTCGTTAGTAAATGGCTAAAAGAAGAAGGTAGATGATATGCCATCCCTTGATCTTGAAGATTTTGGAAGATCTTTAAACAAACCTAACTCAAAAGAACTTTCAAAAGAGGAATTGGAAAAATTTTACCAGGATCAGATAAAAAAATTAGAAAAAGATTTTGAAAGAAAGATACAACAATCATACGAAAAAGGTTTTGAGGAAGGTTATAAAAAAGCAAGTGAAGAGGTAGAAAAAACCCTTACAGCAGAGTTTGAGGATAGGTTAAAGAAAGCATTAGAAGAAAAAGAGAGGGAATATGGAATAGAACAGGAAAAAGTAAAAAAACAGGTGTTAACATTCTTAAAAGAAGTAAAAGACAGATATAAGAAACATATAGAGTTTATTGATGAACTTATACTCTCAGTTTTAGAAGAAATAATGGAATATCTTTATATAAATCCTGAAAATGCTGAATATGTATCAGAAGAAATAAAAAAAATCATAGAAGATCTAAAAATAGCACCTGAAATAACAGTTGAGGTTTCGCCGCAATTAAAATCCTTCATAGATTTTCAGGTTGAAAATATAAAAATAGTAGAAAGAAAGGATTTTGAAGGGGGGGATTTCACAGTAAAGATTGAAAATGTCCAGTTTGAGAGTAGATTTAAAGAAAAAGTGAATATTTTGAAAGATGAAATTAAAAGAGAGATTAAAAAGAATTCCCCGTTATAAGATAAAAGGAAAGATAACAGGAGTAACAGGACCCATCATTGAAGCATATCTTCCAAAGGTATCTATCGGTGATTCATGTATTTTGGAAAATAAGATTGAGGCTGAAGTAGTGGGATTTAAAGAGGGAAAAACCTTGCTTATGGCTTATGACGACACAAAAGGGATCTCTGTTGGAAGCTGGATAGAGTCGAGCCAAGAACCTGTCAGTATAGGAGTAGGAGAAGACCTTTTAGGTTGTGTTGTCGATCCATTTGGAAAACCTTTAAATAGGGATGATTTTGTTGCCTCTTACCAGTACTACCTGAAAAATGAGATAGTAAACCCATTAAAAAGGGCAAGAATAACACAACCTCTTGATGTAGGAATAAGATCAATAAACGCCCTTTTAACAATAGGAAAAGGACAGAGAATAGGAATCTTCGCAGGGGCAGGAGTTGGGAAAAGTACACTGCTTGGTATGATTTCAAGATATACAGAAGCAGACGTTAATGTTATTGTGCTTGTTGGAGAAAGAGGAAGAGAGGTAAGAGAATTTATTGAGGATAATCTTGGTGATGAAGGTTTGAGAAAATCTGTAGTCGTGGTTGCCACATCAGATCAACCTCCCCTTGCGAAGATAAGAGCCGTTTATACAGCGGTAGCTATAGCAAACTACTTCTCAAATATGGGTAAAGATGTCCTGTTTTTAGTTGACTCCCTTACAAGGCTTGCTATGGCACAGAGGGAGATAGGACTTGCTGTAGGAGAACCTCCAACAACAAAAGGTTATACACCATCTGTATTTGCTCTTCTTCCTAAGTTTATAGAACAAGCAGGAAACTTTATTAACAGAGGCAGCATCACAGGGATATATACTGTTCTTGTTGAGGGAGATGATATAAGTATGGATCCTGTAGCAGATGCAGCTATGGGATTTCTCGACGGTCATATAGTTCTGTCAAGAGAACTGGCAAATAAGAGAATATTTCCTGCTATAGATGTTTTAAAAAGTGTTAGCAGATTAATGCCACAGCTTGTTGATGACGATATATTAAAATATCAGGCGATATTTATGGATCTGGAAACAACCTACAGAGAGTCTGAAGACATGATTAACTTAGGGTTGTATAAAAAAGGAACAACGCCAAAGATAGACCTTGCTATAAAAATGCACAGAGATATGGAGGAGTTTATAAAGCAAGACATGAATCTAAAAGTAAACTTTAAAGAAAGTGTTGAACAGCTTGAAAATCTTATAGAAAAAATAAGAAAAGAGGGATTAAGCTATGGAATTAACTGGGATCAGTGAATACCTAAAAAAACCTCAGATAGTTCAGGCAGGTTATGATAATTCAAAGATGGAAAATGAAGACTTTTTAAAAGTTCTTCTTGCAGATTTGGCATGGCAGGACCCGCTTGATGCTAAAGATATATCTGACTTTATAAACAACACTGTAAAATTAAGGCAGATGGAAGTACTTAATGATTTCCAACAGACAGTCAAAATGTTAGAGGAGGCGAGCGAAGTAAACTCACTACTTTACGCATCTAATCTGATTGGGAAAAAAGTTTTCTATGAAGGTATCTATACATATATTGAAAATGGAAAATCAAAGGTTAAGTTTAAATTAGAGGATAATGCCGATATTGTTAAAATTACCGTTCTGGATCAAAGCGGGAATGTGGTAGAAGAAGAGAACTTCTCAAACCTCGAAGGAAATAAGGAGTACCCCTTTGAAATAGATAACCCTTCATTATCAGATGGGTATTACACTGTTTATGTGGAGGCAAAAAAGGATAACAAAACTGTAAAAGCAACTTTAATATCTGAAGGTATAGCCGAAAGCGTAATGAGAACCACAGAAGGTATTAAGGTTGTAATTCATAACAATGAGATAGATTTAAATTCAATTGTTCAAATAGGAGGTTAAAGCCATGATTCAATCATTTTACACAGGAAACGCCGGATTAGGTGCGAATAGAGAGTGGCTTTCAATCATTTCAGACAATATTGCCAACGTCAACACAGTCGGTTTCAAGGCAGAAAGAGCAAACTTTGAAGATCTGATATCAAAAAGTCTTACAACTTATGCAAATGGATCACCGAAGAATTACGAAGTTGGCGGTGGAAGTTATGTTGGTTCAACAACAAAGGATTTTTCTCAGGGTTCTTTAATGAACACCAACACTCCAACAGATCTTGCCCTTGATGGAGAAGGCTTTTTTATGGTGCAGGATAATCAGGGACTTACCTACTATACCAGAGCTGGGCAGTTCAGAACCAACGCAGAAGGGGATCTAATCAATCTTAACGGACAGAAACTTCTCGGTTGGGCACTAGATAGAAACGGAAATATATCAGGAGCTATTCAGGGAATAAACATTCCTAACTCAATGGATCCTTCACAGACGACACAGATAACATTCAAAGAACCAACGAACCTTGACTCAAGGGTTAATGTGATAACAGCAGCTTTTAACCCTGGAGACTCAACAACATTCAGTTATGTAAATTCTTTCACAACCTATGACTCACTTGGAAACCCCCACATAACTTCCTATTATTTCCAGAGAACAGGAACAAACACATGGAATGTTTATAAACTGATAGACGGAACTATATCCCCTGTTGATGTAGGTGGAACATTGTACAAATCTGTAAAACTCCAGTTTCACCCTGACGGAACACTGGATGTTAATAATATCACAGCGGATATACAAGTTACTCTTGCATCTGATGAAACACAAACAGACACACTGGCAACTGACGGTCGTTTTACCCTTGCCAATCCTCCAACAAGAGGTAGCATACATATAAAGTCTTACACAACAGGGGGTGATACATATATTGTTAACTGGCATGATGACGGTGCTGGAAACATACTTGATGAAAATGGGAATATTGTTGGAACAGTGATTGACTACACAACAGGAGAGATTAGAATTCCCCTCCTTGAAAACTCAGCAGGCGGGGATCAGATAACCGTTGATTACCTCTACAATGAGACAGCAGGTTCTACACCTGTAAATCCTACGCAGGTAAAATTTTCAGGGTACGATCCAAATAACGGTGCTGCAGTTCCTCTAACAACAACAGAAAACTTCAAAGAGATAAGACAGGTTGCCTCAGATTTCATTTTTTATGCACAGCAGGACGGATATGCTAAAGGAGACCTTCTGTCTGTTGCTGTTAGTGAGGATGGTGTAGTTAAAGGGGTTTATTCTAATGGACAGGTCAAAGATATTGCAAGAATAGCGATAGCCACATTTAAAGATAAAGAGATACTTGTAAGAAAAGGAAATAACCTTTATCTGCCAAACAGTCAGACTTACACCCCTATAATTGTTCCTGGAGGTGTAATATCAAAAATAAGAAGTGGATTTCTTGAGCTTTCTAATGTAGATATCTCAAGGGAGTTTATAAACCTGATCACAGCCCAAAGAGCATATCAGGCAAATGCAAGGACGATAACAACCTCTGATCAGGTTCTTCAAGAAACGATGAACATTAAGAGATAAGTTATAATGTAAAAAAAGTCCCTATGGAGATATAAATGGCAGAGGAGAATAAAGAGCAAGAAGAACAGCAGCAGGGAGGAGGGAAAAAAAAGCTAATAATCCTCCTTGCTGTTCTTTTATTGCTTCTGGGTGGTGGAGGTGGAGCTGCTTATAAATTTCTCGTACTTGATAAACAGAGTGATAAACAGGAAAATAAAGCTGAGAAGATACAGGAAGAGATAAGGAATGTTGAGAATATAGGAATAATGTTTGAGGTAGGTACTTTTGTTGTTAATCTTGCCGACAAAGATGCTGACAGATACCTGAAAGTAACTGTTATCCTTGAGATAGAAAATGAACAGGTAAAACAGGAGGTAGAAAAGAGACTTCCCCAAATAAAAGATAGCATAACAACCCTTTTATTTACGAAAACATCAAGGGAACTAAAAACAGCAGAAGGTGTTGAAAAACTAAAAGAGGAGATACTTAGAAGAGTTAATGCGATCCTCCCATTAGGTGGAGTAAAAAATGTGTATTTTACAGATTTCGTAATACAGACTGCATGATATGGATGAAAAAAAAGAAGAACAGCTTAATGGTACGATACAAGAAGAGCTTGATCTCCAGTTTCTCCATGATATAAATCTTAAACTAACCGGTGAGGTTGGGCGAACAAAGAAAAATTTTATAGATATTTTGAGACTGAAAGAAGGGGATATAATAAAGTTAGATAAAAATCTTGAAGATTATATAGAGATCTATCTAAGAGGACAGCTTTTTGCAATTGGAGAACTTGTAGTAGTTAACGAAAAATACGCTGTCAGGGTAGTTGATCTTGCTTGATTATTCAGATCTTTTGAGGGTTTTCTCATCATTTGTTATTGTTGTGGTTTTGATATATTCAATATACTACCTGATCAACAGATACGGAAAAGGTATCCTGCCGGGACAAAAAGGGGTAATACAGATAGTAGATATTAAATATCTGGGTAAAAATAAAGGTCTTACAGTGGTAAAAGCCAATAATAAATACTACTTTCTCTCATTTGACGAGAAAAATGTAAGTATAATAGAAAAGTGGGATAGTCTTGATGAAAAGGGAGAGAAGCCCCAAAAAGATGAAAAAAATCCTGATAATAATTAATCTTTTTATAATAACAGACATTTCATATGGAGATGCTTTAACAGATACACTTTCACAGCTTAACAACCTTGATATAACATTAAAGATCTTATTTTTAATTACTATACTCAGTCTTGCACCATCAATACTAATAGCATTAACCTCTTTTGTAAGAATAGTTATAGTTCTTTCTCTGCTGAGACACGCCCTGGGCATTCCCCAGTCCCCTCCAAATCAGGTAATTATTGCCTTATCCCTTTTTCTAACCTTCTTTGTTATGAAGCCTGTGTTTGATGACATAAATAACAATGCCCTTCAGCCTTACCTGAAAAAAGAGATAGGTGATATGGAAGCTCTTGAAAAAGCTAAAGAGCCAGTCAAAAAGTTTATGCTTAACAATACAAGAAAAGAGGATCTAAAGCTATTTTTAGATATATCAGGTGAAAAACCTGAAAAACCTGAAGATCTTAGCATGATCACCTTAATTCCAGCATTTATGATAAGTGAGATAAAAACAGCTTTTGAAATAGTTTTTATAATTTTTCTTCCCTTTTTGATAATAGATCTGCTTGTTGCAAGTATCTTGATGTCTATGGGAATGATGATGATACCTCCTATGCTCATATCGCTGCCTTTTAAACTTATTTTGTTTGTTCTTGCTGATGGTTTTGAACTTCTTACAAAAGCACTTATTCAGGGATATAGGTGGTAAAATGAGTATAGATCAGGCTATCACACTTGTACAGAATATGCTTTATACAGCTCTGATAGTTGGAGCTCCTGTCATTCTTATAGCCTTTATAGTTGGTCTTATGATCAGTATATTTCAGGCTGCCACACAGATACATGAGATGACCCTTACTTTTATACCTAAAATCGTTGCGACTATAATTGCTCTTATAATATTTGGATCATGGATATTCAGAAAACTTATTGATTTTACTCAGGAATTACTCAAAAACTTGATAGTTTATATATCCTGATATGAAACCATTAATAACACCAGAAATGGCTGTAGCTTTTGGACTCGTTATGTCAAGAATGGTAGGAATGTTTTTAGGATTTCCTGTATTGAACACAGCCCTAATTCCTTTAAACGTAAGGGTGATGCTTGTTGTTGCTTTCTCATTTTTCTTCATTTCTATGCAGGATATTACCGTTTCAACAGAAAATTTTTCTGTAATTAGTTATACGATGCTTATTCTGAGAGAACTTCTTATAGGTTTTTTGCTTGGTCTTATTGTAAACATTTTTATATCTGCTTTTTCCTATGCTGCTGAGCTGATAAGTTATTTTATGGGTTTCACAATAGCAAATGTTTTTGATCCAACATTTGGGCAAATATCTGTACTTGACAGATTTTTTATACTCCTTTTTTATTTGCTTTTTTTTATCACAGGTGCGTATCAGATGGTTTTAGGTGGGATCATTATGAGTTTCAAAATTCTTCCTGTTGGAACACTTAGCTTTAACTTTGATACCCTTTTTTATGTATTAAAAGAATCCCCGTATATATTCTACTTTGCCTTTAAGATAGCTTTCCCTTTTGTACTTATCCTTTTTATGATAAATGTTGCTTTAGCCCTTATCAATAGATTAATTCCCCAGATAAATGTCTTTATTGTGGGGCTTCCACTTCAGATTTTTGTGGGACTTGCAGCACTTGCAATAGGAGCGTCATTTATACTGTATTTCTCTGTTTCAGTTATAAACCATTTTGCCGAAAGTTATTTAAAAGCTATCGGCATAATGGGAAAATAAATGGCAAAAGATCCAAGCAAAACGGAAAAAGCCACCCCACGGCGGCGACAAAAAGCAAGGGAAGAAGGACAGGTAGCAAGAAGTCAGGATATTCCTATAGCCGCAACCCTGTTTATTACATTTCTTGTTTTGATAGCATATATACCATACTCCTATAATATACTTTCTGAATATTTCAGATATACTTTTTCTGATCCTTTATATCTTCTTCCTGAAGACAACGGAAGCTTTGTTATGTATACGATTAAGGTTATTAGTTTTTTAGTTTTTCCGGTCTTTGGGGTTCTTCTTTTGACAGGGATTATATCAAATGTTGCACAGTTTGGGTTTTTAATTTCTGGAAAAGCAATAACACCAAAAATAGAAAGGCTTGATATTGTTAAAGGTTTTGGAAGACTTGTTTCATTGAAAACATTTTTTGAGCTTGTAAGAAATCTATTAAAACTTATTTTTGCATCTGCTGTCGGATATTTTCTCGTTATGAAAATCATAAATGAGTCTTTTAATATGTCCTTTATACCTATAAATCATGAGATATACTTTTTGCTCAAATATACTATAATGCTGGTTCTTGCCTTTGCTCTTATATCTATTCCAATAGCGGTTATAGATTTTATTTATAGAAAATGGGAGTATGAAGAAAATCTGAAGATGTCCAAACATGAAATAAAAGAAGAAAGAAAGATGTATGAGGGAAATCCTCAGATAAGAGCAGCAATTAAGAAAAAACAAAGAGAACTTGCCATGATGAGAATGATGGCAGAAGTTCCTAAGGCTGATGTTGTTATCACAAACCCTGATCATTATGCCATTGCACTTCTTTATGAAAAAGGAAAGATGAATGCACCTAAGGTTATTGCAAAAGGGAAAAATCTACTTGCCCAAAAGATAAAAGATATAGCTAAAAAAAATGATGTACCTGTAGTTGAGGATCCACCCCTGGCAAGAGCTTTATATTCAAGTGTAGAGGTAGGGGAGTTTATACCGGAAAAGTTCTATGTTGCCATAGCAAAAATCCTTGCAAAAATTTACAGGAAAAAAGGCTCACTTTCCTAAACCAAAAACATTTGATAAGGTGTTTATATAATTAAAGTAAGCGGTTATCGTAATAGCCTCAAAAACTTGGCTTATTGTGTATCCTAAGTTTAGTATCCTATCAAGTTCTTCTTTTGTTATCTTATAGTTGTCTTTCCTTGATGCTCTGATACAGAACCTTAAAAGTTCTTTTTCTTCTTCAGATGTATTTATCTGATCTACACCTTTAAGGGTTTCCTCTATCTGTTCCTGAGACATTCCCAGCATTTTTGCAATGTTCTTGTGAACATCAACACACATAGGACAGTTATTTTCCTTTGATATTAGCAAAGCTATTCTTTCTTTTGTTGAGTAAGGAAGCTCTGTTTCGTTTAGGAGGAGTGTTTTAACACAGTTGTCTGTCATAAAGTAAATATCCTTTCTTATTGCAAGCAGTTTAAAAATTTCCCCTAACTTTCCTGTTTTCTCAAGAATCTCTCTGGCAAGTTTTTGTATTTCAGGATCCATATCCTCAAGTTCAGGCAGCTTTATATAAGCCATAATAAGCCTCCATATTTTTTATTAATTTTAGCAGAAAATTATTATTTTTTCTCCTGATTTTTTATCTGGGATATGATCTTTACTATCTTGTCTGCCATTTTTGGGTCTATATAATCCATTAATATTCCTGCTTTAGTTTCTTTCATGTTATAAATAATGTAAGCCGCTTTAACAGGGTCTTTTATCTTGGATATTCTTTCTGCCGCAAGTTCAGGATCTTCATCTACCGCTTTTTCAAAAACTTTTGCAAGTTTTTTATATCTTTCTTTTTGTATTTTTTTTGTTTCTTCTATAAGCTTTTTTCTTTCTTCGGCTACTTCTTTCTTTTCCTGCTCAATTTTTTTCAGTATTTCCTGATTTTTTGAGATCAGAGACTTTATTTCTTCCCTAAGTTTTTCAAGTCTTCGTATTTCTCTCTCTAACTCTAATTTTGATGGAGATTTAGTTTCTGGTTCTCCCTTTGATGTTGAAACAAGAAAAAAAAGGCTAATTGTTCCTATTAAAAATTTCATCAATAAGCTGTGTCTCTTTCTTAATGTCCTCAATCTCTTTCTCTTTTTTGATCTTTTTTTGGTAGTTTTTTATTGCTTTTTTTTCGGCATTTTTTTGTTTTATTTTTAAGCGGAGCTTTTCTGCTTTTTCTTCTAATTTTAGCACTTTTTTTTCTATACCTTTTATCTGATTTAGTATGCTCAGCATACTGCTGTTTTTTAAAGAAAGAGATAAAAGATCTGAGTAATCTGAATTTTCAAGTTCAGTGTATCTTTGTGATAATAAATTCTGTTTTGCTCTCAGACTGGCAATTTCCTGCTCAATAAAAGATAGCTCTTTTCTTTCCTTGCTTATCTCATGCTCAAGCTTTTTTATAAAACCTTCAAGAATATCCATAATATAATTAATAATAAAAAATCAAACACTGTTTGACAAAGTTTTACATAAATTATAGACTAATTTAGTCAATAAACAACCGGAGGCAGCTATGGGAGAGTACAAAAGACCAGTTGTGTCAGTAGTTGGAGCCGGCAATGTTGGAGAGCATGTTGCCAATCTTATAGCGATAAAAGAGATAGCAAATGTCAGGATGTTTGATCTTTCAAGAAAAGAGGGAGATAAAATATATGAGATAGTAAAAGGAAAAGCCCTTGATATAAAACAGATGGCTGCTGCTATTGATTGTGATGTTGAGGTTGAAGGTTTTACAGTATCTCCTGATGGTGAAGGATATGAGCCTCTTGAAGGTTCAGATATAGTAGTTGTTACTGCAGGTTTTCCCAGAAGACCTGGGATGAGCAGGGATGACCTTCTTTCAAAGAATGTTGGAATAATAAGAACCGTTTCAGAAAGAATTGCACAATTTGCACCTGATGCGGTTGTTATCGTAGTTTCAAATCCTGTAGATGTTCTTACATATGCAGCCTTTAAGCTAACAGGTTTCCCAAAAGAAAAGGTTATGGGAATGGCAGGTGTTCTTGATACTGCAAGATTTAAAGCGTTTCTATCTATGGAGCTTAAGGTTTCTGTTAAAAATATAAATGCTTATGTTTTAGGAAGTCATGGTGATGATATGGTTCCTCTTCTTTCTGTTTCCAATGTAGGTGGAGAGCCATTAACCAAACTTATTCCTGAAAATAGATTAAAAGAGATAGTTGAAAGAACAAAGTTTGGCGGAGGAGAGATAGTTTCCCTTATGGGTACTTCAGCATACCATGCTCCCGGAGCATCTGTGGTTGAAATGGTGGACGCTATACTGAGCGACAAAAAAGAGATACTTCCATGTTCAGTATACCTTGATGGTGAAGATGCCAATCATTACAAAGCTTACGATATATGTATAGGTGTTCCTGTTAAACTTGGTGCTCATGGGGTTGAGGATGTTATAAAGCTTGATTTTACAGAAGAAGAAAAAAAATTATGGGAATCTTCTGTTAAATCTGTAAAATCTGGAATAGAAAGAATTAAAGAGCTGGGGCTTATATAGAATGAGAGAAATACATGTAGATCTTATAATTCAGAGAGTCAAAAGTATGGTAATGGACGCAGAATACAATCTGCCAGATGATTTTGTGAAAGCTGTTGACACAGCAAAAGCCTTTGAAGAATCCCCAACTGGAAAGGAGATATTAGAAACTATTCTTCAGAATGCACAGGTATCTTCAAAAGAACAGGTGGCTTACTGTCAGGACACAGGATACCCTGTTTTTTTTATTGAGGTAGGTCAGGATGTTCACATCACAGGTGGAAATATAAAGGATGCTATAAACGAAGGTGTCAGACAGGCAACGAAGGAAGGATACCTTAGAGCTTCACTTGCTTTTGATCCTGTTTTTGAGAGGAAAAATACAGGAGATAACACCCCTGCACTTATATACTTTGATATTGTTCCTGGAGACAAGATAAAAATAAAGTTTGCCGCAAAAGGTGGAGGTTCTGAAAATCAGAGTAAACAGATCATGCTAAAACCTGCAGATGGGCTTGAAGGGGTTAAAAAGTTTGTTCTGAAGACTATAGCTAATGCAGGGCCAAACGCATGTCCCCCATTTACTGTCGGTGTTGGAATAGGCGGTACGTTTGATTATTCAGCTGTTCTCGCAAAAAAAGCCTTATTCAGACCGATAGGAGAGAGACATTCAGACCCAAGGATAGCAATGCTTGAAGAGGAACTTTTGAGCCTTGCAAATCAACTTGGGGTTGGTCCTCTCGGATTTGGCGGGACTGTAACAGCTATTGATCTAAAAATAGAGGTTGCACCTGTTCATATAGCCTCTCTTCCTGTTGCGGTAAATATCCAGTGCCATGCAAACAGACATAACGAGATTGAGATATGAAAATATGAGCAATAATAAAAAGGGCTTGAAAATGGATAATGTAATGTTTAACCTGGAAAAATTAATACAAGAGGAAGAACAGAATGTCTGAAATAAAAAAAATAGCAACACCTTTAACTGATGAGGTGATAAAAGATCTTAAAGCAGGAGACAGGGTTCTGTTAAATGGCTATGTATACACAGCAAGGGATGCAGCCCACAAAAGAATGCTTGAAGAATATGAAAAAACAGGAAAATTACCTTTTGATATAAAAGGACAGGTTATTTATTATGTTGGTCCAACCCCTCCAAAGCCGGGGCAGGTTATAGGCTCGGCAGGACCAACAACAGCTTACAGGATGGATAAATACACTCCCAAGCTTCTTGAGCTTGGTTTGAAAGGAACTATAGGGAAAGGATGGAGAGGGCATGAGGTTAAGGAAGCACTAAAAAAATACAAAGCTGTTTATTTTGCCGCCTTTGGAGGGACGGCGGCACTTTTGTCAAAACATATTAAATCATCAGAGATTATAGCTTACGAAGATTTAGGACCAGAAGCTATCAGGAAACTTTATTTTGAGGATTTTCCTGTTATTGTTGCTAACGACATGTATGGTGGTGATGTTTTTGAGGAAGGGCAAAAAATTTACAGAAAAATTGAAATAGATCCATAAGGAGGACAGGATGAAAGTACATGAGCATCAGGCAAAGGAAATATTCGCAAAATATGGACTTCCTGTACCAAAAGGTTATCCTGCATTTACAGTTGAGGAGGCGGTTGAGGCTGCCCAGCAGCTTGGCAAATTTCCTGTTGTGGTTAAGGCACAGATCCATGCAGGAGGTAGGGGAAAAGCAGGAGGTGTAAAACTTGCAAACAACCTTGATGAGGTTCAGAAGTATGCTGCTGAACTACTTGGGAAAACTCTTATAACATTTCAGACAGGTCCTGAAGGTCTGCCGGTCAGCAGGATATACATAGAGGAAGGGACAAACATAGACAAGGAGTACTATGTTGCTATCACATTAGACAGAAGTAAGTCAAAACTGATCATTATGGCATCTTCAGAAGGTGGAATGGAGATTGAAGAGGTTGCCGCCACAAATCCAGAGGCTATTATAACAGAAGAAATAGATCCATTTATAGGACTTCGAGCCTTCCAGGCAAGAAATATAGCCCTTAAGCTTGGCTTTCCAAAAAACCTGATAAACAAAGTGGCAGGGGTCTTCCTGAAGCTTTACAATGTTTATATGAAAGAAGATGCCTCTATGGTTGAGATCAACCCTCTTGTTCTGACGAAAGAAGGAAATATTGTTGTTCTTGATGCAAAGGTTGATTTTGACGATAACGCCCTTTTCAGACATCCTGACATAATGGAGATGGAAGATCCAACACAGGAATCTGAGCTTGAAGTAAAAGCCAAACAGTACAACCTGAACTACATAAAACTTGATGGAAATATAGCCTGCATGGTAAACGGTGCAGGTCTTGCAATGGCAACAATGGACACAATAAAACTTGCCGGAGGAGAACCTGCGAACTTCCTTGACGTTGGAGGTTCTGCAAATGCTGAGCAGATAGCAAATGCATTCAAGATTATACTTTCTGATCCTAACGTTAAAGCTATTTTTATCAATATATTCGGCGGTATCTTAAGGTGTGATAGACTTGCTGAGGGTATCATTCAGGCATCAAAAGAGGTAAATCCCCATGTTCCAATAGTTGTGAGAATGGAAGGAACAAATGTGGAGCTTGGTAAGAAGATGCTTGCAGAATCTGGGCTTGATCTTATTCCTGCTGATACCATGTGGGAAGGAGCCCAAAAAGCTGTAGAACTTGCAAAACAAACAGGATAGACTGGAAGGTTATATGGGATTAGCAGATAGATATTTACCTTATTATACTGTTGAGGAAAGAAATAAATGGCAAGGAGATTGGGAACTGATTGAAGGAGTTCCCTATGCTCTGGCGTCTTCTTCTGTTGAGCATCAAAGGGTAATAAAGAACTTAATAGTTGAATTAGATAAAGGAATAAAAAACTGCGAAACTCAAAATTGTGAAGTTATTCCAGATATTGATTACTACGTATCAGAAGATACGGTAGTTAGACCTGATGTAGTAGTAATCTGTGGAAATCCGGGAGAAAAAGTTACCACAACACCCAAAATCATATTTGAAGTGGTATCTCCATCATCGGTGAAAATGGATGAGCATCTTAAATACGAACTTTATGAAAGGGAAGGAGTAGAGTATTACTGCTTAGTTTACCCGACAGAAGATAGAAAACATGTAAAAATTTTCCAACTTGAAAATGGCAGATATAAAAAAGTTTTTGGAACTGTTAATGAAATCTTTGAATTTACTGTAAACGACTGTAAGCTTACAGTTAATTTTTCAAGAGTACTGTAAATAACAATAAGGAGGAAAAGGAAAATGAGCGTATTAGTAAATAAAGATACAAAAGTTATTGTTCAAGGAATAACAGGGAGAGAAGGATCCTTCCATGCTACCCAGTGTAAGGCATACGGAACTCAGGTTGTTGGCGGAGTAACGCCAGGAAAAGGTGGACAGGAAGTTGAAGGTATGCCTGTTTTTGATTCTGTTGAAGAGGCTGTTGAAAAAACAGGAGCAGACTGCTCTCTTATATTTGTTCCACCTCCGTTTGCAGCTGATGCGGTGTTAGAGGCGGTTGATGCCGGTATAAAAACTGTTATCTGTATAACAGAAGGAATTCCTGTTAATGACATGATACCTGTAAAAAATTACATAAAAACCTATTACCCTGACACTGTTTTGATAGGTCCAAACTGTCCCGGGGTTATTACACCAGACGAGGCAAAGATAGGTATAATGCCGGGACACATATTCAAAAGAGGAAAAGTGGGAATTGTCTCAAGATCAGGAACACTAACATATGAAGCGGCGTTCCAGCTTTCAAACAGGGATATAGGACAGTCTACAGTCATAGGAATTGGAGGTGATCCTGTTCCTGGAACAGTTTTCTCAGATGTTCTCAGGTGGTTTCAGGACGATCCAGAAACGGAAGCGATCGTTATGATAGGTGAGATCGGAGGGACAGCAGAAGAAGAGGCTGCTGAGTTCATAAAAGAGTATGTTACCAAGCCGGTAGTTGCATATATAGCAGGAGTTACGGCACCTCCAGGAAAAAGAATGGGTCATGCAGGAGCTATAATCGCAGGCGGAAAAGGAACAGCAGAGGAAAAATACAAAGCCCTTGAATCGGCAGGAGCGACCACTGTAAAGAATATATCCTTTATAGGCGAAGCTGTGGCAGAAGTTTTAAAATAAAAAAAAGCCCCTTCGGGGGCTTAATTAAATAAAGTTCTCTTAATATTTTCCATAAGAAAGTCCACTTCCTCTATTATTCTGAATTTCATATCATCAAGCATCCAGAAAAGGGTAGAGGAAAGGATACCTCCTATAACAACTCTGACGCCAAACTCAGGATCTATATCCTTTATCTCACCATTTTTTATCCCTTCGGATATTATGTTTTTTATACCGTTTCTGTAAAGGAAAACAGCTTCTTTTAGTTTAGATTTTTTTTCAGGATTTCCCACATAAATAATGTCAGAAAATACAACCCTTGGTAGTATTTTGGTTCTCTCAAGAAGCCTGAAATGTTCTGAGAGAATTATCCTGAGTTTTTCTTCTGCCGTTTTGCCTTTTTCTGCTTTTTTTATTATTTCATTCAGGCTGTCTTTTAGATGCTGAATATAATAAACAATCATATCATCTTTGTTTTTAAAATATTTGTAAATAGCTGGCTGGGAAACACCCAGTCTTCTGGCAACCTCAACGGTTGAAACCTCCGAAAGACCTTTTTCTGCTATTATCTGTGATATTACGTAAAAAACCTCTTCCTTCCTCTCTTCAACACTTTTTCTTTTTTTCACGGCAGTTCTCCCAAACACTTTTTTTAATTAATTTAATAGAAAATCTTGCCTTTTGCTAACATCGTTATTATAATAAAGTTATAATAGTATAACAAAGGTGGATCATGAGAAAGATACTTTTATTTTTTCTTATATTTATGGAAACTGCTTTTTCTATGGATTTAGATACATTGATAAATCAAGCTTTGAAAAACAGCCCTTACATTACAGAAAAAAGAATAGATCTCAAAATAGGAAAAGTTACAGTAGAAAAATCAAAAAAGAAGAAATTCGGACAGATTGATCTATTCGGTTCGTTTAACAGGTATGAGGATCCCCGTATACTGTATCCTATCTCAACACCTGTTAATATACACAATTTGACAGGAGCCGAAAATCAGATTATCGCAGGTATATCATACACAGTTCCAATTTTTACAGGCTTTAAGATAAAAAGAAGTGTTCAGATCTCAAAGATATCAAAAAAGATAAAAGAGATTGATCTTTCACTGACTGAGCAGATGGTTGTTTTTAACATAAGGTCTGTATATTTGAAAATCCTCTCCCTTGAAAAACAGCTTATTTCAGCAAAGGCATACAGAACCTCCCTTGAAAAACTAAAAAATGACATTCAGGAAGCTGTTAATTTAGGAAGAAAGCCTGAAATGGATCTGTTTAAGGTTCAATACAGAATTGAGGATATTAACTACAAAATAAAAAAGATACAAAACAGTATAAAAACCTTGAAATCTGCAGTTAAAACGTTAGTAGGAGATCAGGGCATAGACCTTTCAAACCTTGAAGATATCAAACCTACAAAAGAAATTATTCTGGACAGGGATTTTTATGTTAAAAAGATAAAAACACTTAAGAGAATTAAAAAGATTGATCTAACAAAAGAGATATCCCGTCAAAAAATGCTTACAGTCAAAGGGGAGTATCTGCCGGAAATTTACTTTAAAGCTTCTGCCCAGAGGAATATGGGAAACAGTCAGTACAAAGATCTTTGGCAGATAGGTATACTTATAAACTACAGGCTTTTTGATTTTGGTGTTAGGAAAAACAGGTACATACAGTCTAAACTTGATCTAAGAAAGAAAAGTATCCTGAAAGAAAAAGCAGAATTAGAGCTTATCAAAGAGATTGATGAGGCTATAAACCGTATCAGAACATATCAGGCAAAAATAAAAGCTTCTGAAAAAAAGCTCAAGTATGCCCGATCTGTTGAGGAGGCAGAGAAGGCAAAGTATGAAGAAGGGGTTTCTGATCTGTATAACTATCTATATGCAAAAGCAGAGAGGTTTTCTGCACTGGCAGAATACTACGATTCTGTTTACAACAGGGAGATAGCCATTTTTTACCTGAAGTATTTATTAGAGGAGCAAAGATATGGGCAAAATAATTAAAATTTTTGTTTTTGTGGTGGTTGTTGCTGTTCTGGTTGTTACAGGTGTTTTACTTATACAAAAAAAGAAAGAAGAGATATCAAAGATCCCAACAGCTGAAAAACCATACTACACAGTCAAAGGGAGTCGTGTACAGAAAGGAACTATCTTATTAACGAGGGATTTTGTAGGGGAATTTAGACCTGAAAATGTTGTGTTTGTATCTTCAAACAAATCAGGCTACATAAAAAAACTTTACGTCAAAATCGGACAGAAAGTAAAAAAAGGACAGATTTTGTCCGTGATTGATGACACCCAGATAAAAAATCAGATAAAAAATCTCCAGATAGATCTAAAAAACCTTGAACTAAGGTTAAAATCCCTAAAAACCAGAGAACAGGCAGCAAAGGTTCTGCTTATTACTAAAAAGAACACTTACGAAAGAGACAAAAGATTATTTGAAAAAAAGGCTGTATCAAAGGAAAAGGTTGAAAAAAGCTATTCATCTTATCTCACTGCAAAATCCCAGCTTGAAGATATTCAGACTGAGATACAGTCTGCCAAAAACAGAATAAAACAGCTAAGTAACGAAATAAGTACTCTAAAAAACAGCCTTTTATATTTGAGAATTAAATCTCCCGTTAACGGCATCGTTCAGAACATATTTCTCAGAGAAGGAAATCTTGTTTTACCGGGAAAACCTATCATGAGGATAGAAGAATCTAAAAGATACGAAATTGTTGTTAAAGTTCCGTCAGATTACCCTGTAAAAGAGGGAGATCCAGTTAGGATAAGATTTAATGGTAATGTTAAAGATTACAAAGTTTCTATTGTATACCCATCATCATCTGATTATCTAAAAGTTGTAAAGATCAGACTTACAGAAAAGCCTGAAGGAGTAATTTCAAACAGTCTCATAAATGTTTCTTTCGTTAAAGAAATTGAAGGGTTTGTAGTTCCAAAAAAGGCGGTTTTAAATACTTCCTCTGGGAGTTATGTTCTTACTGTTTCAGATGGAAGATTTAAAAAAATACCTGTGATCGTTAAGGGAGTAAACAATATGTATGCGGCGGTATCAGGAAATTTAAAAGAGGAAACGGTTGTAGCAGTTGGTGAAGAAAGTAAACTCAGACTATTATCAATAGGAAGAAAAGGTAAGATA
>JALVEY010000172.1 GCA_027030485.1 Persephonella sp. | reverse complement strand
CGGTCCCGGTCTTCTTGGGGGAATATATGACGGCATACAGAGACCTTTAACAAAACTTGATTTTAGAATAAAAAAAGGTCTGAAAGAGTTTCCCCTTGAAAAAGATAAAAAGTGGCATTTCAGCCCTGCTGTAAAAGAAGGAGAAGTAATCAGCGCCGGCAGTTTAATAGGTGAGGTACCTGAAGGGGGGTTAATCCACAGGATAATATCTCCTTTCTCAGGCAAGGTTAAGTTTGTTGCAGAAGAAGGTGAGTACACCATTGATGATACGGTTGTTATAACTGAAGAGGGAAAGGAGGTAAAGCTTTATTCCACCCATCCTGTTAGAATACCGATAGGGTTCAAAAGCAGAAAAAGGTCAAAAATACCTCTCATCACAGGACAGAGGGTTATTGATTTTCTTTTCCCCATTACGAAAGGAGGAACAGCATCAATCCCCGGAGGTTTTGGGACTGGAAAAACTATACTCCAGCAGACCCTTGCAAAGTGGAGCGATGCTGATGTTGTTATCTATGTAGGTTGTGGTGAAAGGGGAAATGAGATGACAGAGGTTTTGAAGGATTTTTCAAAACTGAAAGACCCAAAAACAGGAAAACCTCTTATGGAAAGGACTGTTCTGATAGCAAACACATCTGATATGCCTGTTTCTGCAAGGGAAGCATCAATATTTCTCGGCATCACGATAGGAGAGTATTACAGAAATATGGGCTACCATGTCGCACTGATGGCAGATTCAACATCAAGATGGGCTGAGGCTATGAGAGAAATATCATCAAGAATGAATCAGCTTCCTGTAGAGGAAGGGTTTCCCTCTGACCTTTCCTCAAAGATAGCATCCGTTTATGAAAGGGCAGGTTTTGTTGAGACATTATCAGGAAAAGAAGGGTCTTTAACAATTATAGGAGCAGTGTCCCCTCCAGGTGGAGATTTTTCAGAGCCTGTAACAAGACATACAAGAAGGTTTACCTCTGTTTTCTGGGCTCTTGATAAGGATCTTGCAAATGCAAGATTTTTTCCTGCCATAAATTACACCCTCAGCTACAGTTCTTACC
Source organism: Persephonella sp. (assembly GCA_027030485.1). Taxonomy (GTDB): domain Bacteria; phylum Aquificota; class Aquificia; order Aquificales; family Hydrogenothermaceae; genus Persephonella_A. Next base: position 456 of record JALVEY010000172.1, on the reverse strand, counting down.
CTGATGATGTAAGCAATTGGTGGAAAAAGATTTCTCCAGATTATGATGATCTGAGAAACTGGATGATAAATCTCCTTCAGCAAGATGAAAAACTCCAGAGAATAGTTAAACTTCTTGGAACAGAATCTCTTCCTGAGGATCAAAAACTTATTGTTGAGATTGCAAACCTTGTAAAGGAGGTCTTCCTTCAGCAGAATGCCTTTGATCCTGTTGATGCCCACTCCTCCCCCGAAAAACAGATGAAAATGGCTGAAACTTTAAAATTAATACACCGGATGTGGGAAAAGGCTTTTATCCAGAAAGGAATTCCTGTTTCTGTTCTTAAGAACCAGCCTGTTATAACAGAGTTTATAAGATCCAAATACGAGATAAAAAATGATCAGGTTGATATGTACGACAAAATCATCAAAAAGATCATTGATGTTTATACAGATCTTATCTCAACTTACGGGGAGT
>JALVEY010000171.1 GCA_027030485.1 Persephonella sp. | reverse complement strand
TTCTTTTAGATAGAAAAAATACAGCCAAAAAAATTGCAGTAATCTCGTCTGCCCTCGTACTACCTTTAATCACAACTATAGTAGGTTATGTAATTTCAATTACAAAATTACTTAAAAAAGATAAAACAGGAGCTTTAAAGGTCCTTATCTTTTCTACTGCCACTTTATTATATGCAGTTGTATTTTTTTTAGTATCAGGAAATTTCAAAAGCTACAGTATAAGATCAAATGCCATGCTACCAACTTTATCAAAAGGAGATGTAATAATAATTTATAAGATTGATCCTGACGAAGTAGATAGAGGGGATATAGTAATATTTAAATATCCTGAAAAACCAAGCATTGTGTTTGTCAAGAGAGTTATAGGGGTTCCGGGAGATACTGTTGAGGTAAAAAATGATGTTATTTCTATAAATGGTAAACCATTACATAGGGAAAAAGTAGGTATGTTTGCGTTGAACAGGGCAAGACATCCTGTATATAAAGAATGCATAATAAGAGAGCTTTACGATAATAAAGAACTTTGCTATAGAACCTTAGAAATATTTGAGAACGAAGGTAAAGATTACGGTCTGGTTAAAGTTCCTTCAGGGTATTTATTTGTTTTAGGAGATAATAGAGACAACAGTAGAGATAGTAGATTCTGGGGATTTGTTCCAGCAGAAAATATTTTAGGAAAAGCATTTTTTGTTTACAGATTTGATTTAAGTAAAATAAAACCATTAAATTAAGTTATATAAGGTGTTGGGAAAATTTACAATACAGATGTTTTAGGCAGGTAAATAATTTTCTAATTATATTCTATATACTGGAACTGCCCCTTTTTTACAAATAGTATCAAATATTTAAAGAACTTTCATTTTTATTATCTGTCTTAATCTTGAGGATATTACCCTGACAGCTTCTTCCATTATTAATTTTCCGTATTTTTCCTTAGCGAGCCATGGGGCTGATTCCATTCTGCCGTCCGGATATGCTTTTTTGAACTCATCTGCAGAAAGGGGAAAGTATATCTTATTTTTTGTTATTCTTTTTTTCTCAGTAGGTTTAGTTTTGAAAGCATCAGGTCTTAAAAGCTTTGTAATTGATATTTCTGAGGGGGTTGCATGGTAGCCGTTTTTGTCCTCAAATATGTCTCTCTCTATCTCCTGAACTTCAGGAAGCAAAAACCATGAGATTATCTCAAAAATTCCCTTTTTGTTTTCGTATTTTAGCTGTGAAAATGCTGTTTTTACAGGCTCTATATTCCCTCCATGTCCGTTGATAAATACAACTCTTTTAAATCCATGTTCTAAAAATGAGTTGACAATATCTTTAACAAGACTAATCATTGTCACGGGAGAAAGGGTTGCAGTTCCTTTAAATCCCATGTGATGCTGGGACATACCGTATGTTATCGTCGGGGCAACAAGAATATCCAGCCTTCTTCCAACCTCCCTTGCTATTGCTTCTGCGGTGATAAAGTCTGTTCCCAGTATTCCATAGGGACTGTGTTGCTCTGTTGAACCTATCGGAATGATGATTGTATCTTTCTCTACAAGATAAGCCTCAACCTCAACATAAGACATATTTTCAAGAAGCATCACTCCACCTTCAGAAAGTATTTAAACCTTTTATAGTATCTCAGATTTTTTAGCTGTTTCAAATCTGTTATTTTTCCCTTTTCTTTTCTGAGTTCTAATATCCTTTCTGCATTTTTTAAGCCTATATAGGGAACTGATATGAGCTGATCAAATCCTGCTCTGTTAACGTCTATCTTCAGCATGTCAGGGTCTGCACCTTTGTACGCAACAAACCGGAACAAACCGACAAACACAGAAATAAGAACGATAAAAAAGGTAAATCTTATTTGGGTATCAATAAGCCTGCGGTTGAACAGCTTACTCAAGCCCTTCCCTTCCATGAAGTTCCCTTTGAAGTCCAAGAAGGTTTTCTATAAACTCCATATCTTTACCGGTTATTCTGACCTCACTGTCTGCCTTTTTTAGAGGAAATGGATAGCCTCCAACAGAAAAGTAAGAAAGAACATCAAGTATATGTTCAGGTTTCAGCCCGGTATGCTCAGGATTTTCATAAAGCTCTATAAGTGATATAGTTCTTCCTTCATCATACTTTCCGTAAAAATATTTTATTGATATTTCTTTCAGCTGGTATGCGATACTCTCCTCTAAATACTCAAATACCTGAGAAAACTCCCATTTGATCTCCTCAAGGTCTAAGTATATCAACGGATAAGAGTATCCTGTTTCTTTTATTACATTGTGAAATATCCGAAGATCAGGGATTGATCTGTTGAAAATCTGTGTTGAGTGGGAAGTTTTTGCAATCCCAATCACCACAGGATTCCAGTCAAGACCGTAAAAAAGGGTGTGGAGGAGCAAAAGATACTCAAAGTATGCCAGCTTTGACAGTGCTGCCTCAATAACATCTCTTCTTAGCCCTTTTTCTCCAAATTCTGCTTTTAGCCTTTCAATTACTCTCTTCTTAACCTTTTGTGAAAAAGCTGTGATGTCATCATCAAAAAGATTTTCTTTAAGAAGAGGTATAAACTCACCTGCTATTGATGCTATCTTTCCCTCAAACTCCTCCCCTGAAAACCAGTCTGTTTTTGGGAAAATGGTAATAAATCTGCTTGATAATGTACCGTCTATAATTAGAAATTCAGGTTTCTCTTTAAAGGAAAGCCTGAGAAGAGCTTTCAGCTCACACAGGAACATGAGCATTCTTAAAAACTGATCAACAGTGTCTGTTTTTTTTATAACAGAAAGGTTTATATCCCCTGTAACCTCCTCTGAAAATGTTCCGTCTTTTTTAAAACCTACAGCGTATCCTGAAACAGAATAAAGGTAAAATCCAAGGTAATGCTTTCTGTTGTATGATCCGTCTTCAGCCGTTAGATAGCTGTAAGTTGGCGTCGGTGTGTAGGTTTTCCATTTTGACAGAACCTCTTCCCTGTTTATCTCCTCATTAAGGGAGAGGGCAAGCTGTGAAAGCTCATTTTTCAGTGAGTAAGTTTTGTTTAAAAGCTCAGGTCTCATGGTATATATTCTATCAGACTTCCACAGGATCGTCCCTGTGGGGAACCCATACTTCTCTGAAGAATTTCTGCTCGTTTCTCAGGTAGCTTTCAGGAACCTGCTTTATAATCTTTTGTGCCCACTGCTCTATTTTTCTTCCTCCTTCCTTTCCAAACCTCCAGAAAACACTCTTTTTGTAATCTTCAGGGCTTTCCACCTTTCCTGCAACATAAGGCAAGCCGTTGTAAGACGCAAGCTTGAATATCTTAAACTTTTCCCAGTCCAGATTTGGTATCTCTTTTTTCTTCTTTTTTTCTTCTATCTCTCTATACTTTCTTTCTGAGTGGGCAAGCCTTTTAAATATGGCATATTTTAAAGCCTCTGCTATTCCTATAGCCTCTGCAATATCCTCAGGATAACCAAGCCTCAATGCCCTGTATTTTTGAAGGGCTGCCATCTTTGGAAATCTGTTAACAAGCATCTTTAACTTTCTTCCACAAAATCAAATTTCAGATCAAAATATTCTGAAAATGTTTCGTAAAATATTTTCGCCTTCTCTTCCTGACTGCTTCCTGTCATGTTTGCTTTCATAAGCATTGCGATAATGTCCTGCAGGGTTACATCTTTTTTTGCTTTTATATCTACAACAAACTTTCCTTTTCCTTCCTGTACCATGTAGATAAGACCATCAATAAACTTTTTTTCTAAATCTGATTTTAATTTATCTTTTGATCTTTCCATATCCTTTATTATTTTTCTTCTCAGATCCTCTGGTTTTAATCCATTCCTTTTTGCGTCTTCATTTATAAATGTGTTTATCATTCCTCTTTCAGCATACTCAAAATGAAAATACTCAGGTTTTATCTGGAGAAGTTTACTGTAAAGGAGCATCATGTCTCCGGTATGTGGGTTTGAAGGTTTTTCTTTTCCTAACTTCACAAGTTTTTCCATCAAGTCTTTACTAATATTTCCGATGGTAAAAGCGGTCTTAATATCAAAAAAATCCCTAAACCTGATTTCAAGATTTTTCAGTTCAAGTTTTGCTTTTTTTGGATTGTATGAATATTTTGAGAAAACATCTCCAATTAATTTTTTACCATCTTTTTTAAGATATATAGATATCCCGTAGACCGCTATATCAGCTTCAAGGGGTATATCTGTATCTTTATCAAGTTCGTACTTTCTCAGTTCTATTTTCTCTATTTTGTTAATTGAGTACTTTTTTGTTGAGTAATCCTTAATTTTTACATCCTTTAGAATACCAACACCGGTTAAAGGATTGTATTCGTATTCTGATACCTTTACATTTTCCCCAAACCCTGTTTGTTCAAGGTAAATCTGTGCTGTTTCTTTAAACTTCTTTGTTCCATAGTATTTGGCTGTAAAATATCCTCCAAAGGATAAAATGATTAATCCTAAAAATAAAAGAAATAGTAGATTAAACTTTTTCATTCTTTTTCTCCCCCTTTTTTAAGCTTTCGTACAAATTTACTATTTCTTTTTTCAGCTTGTCAATTCCTTCAAGTGTAGCAAGTGAAACAGGAAGGAATTTATAACCTTTGTTTTCAAAATACTTCCTTAATCTTTCTATCTCTGTCCTATCTGAAAGTATGTCTATCTTGTTTCCAACAATGATCTGCGGTTTTTTAACAAGTTCAGGTGAGTACTTTTCCATCTCCCTGTTTATTATCTCAAAAGCCTCTATTGGATCCCTTTCTCTGAAATCTGATATATCAATCAAATGGATAAGAGCCTTTGTTCTTTCTATATGTCTTAAAAAGTGATGACCAAGACCCTGACCTTTTGAAGCTCCCTCAATAAGCCCCGGTATGTCTGCAAGAACTACAGATTTCCCGTAATCAATATGCATCACCCCAAGAACAGGGGAAAGGGTTGTGAATGGATAGTCGGCAACTTTAGGTCTGGCTTTTGTTAAAACTGAGATTAATGTTGATTTTCCGGCATTTGGAAATCCTACTATACCAATGTCTGCAATAAGCTTCAGCTCAAGCTCCACCCATTTTTCTTCACCTTTTTCCCCTTCTTCTGCGTAGTCTGGAGACTGGTTTGTTGAAGTTTTAAATGCAGCGTTTCCTTTTCCTCCTCTCCCTCCTTTTGCTACAACAACCTTCTGATCGGGTGAGACCAGATCAGCTAAAACCTCACCTGTCTGGGCATCTTTAACCACAGTGCCGACAGGAACTTTTATAATAAGATCCTTACCGTTTTTGCCGTGCCTGTTGTTTCCTGATCCTATCTGTCCGTTTTCTGCTTTGAAATGTCTTTTGTGCTTAAAATCAAGAAGTGTTCGTACAGAAGGATCAGCAATAAGAACAACATCTCCCCCTTTTCCTCCGTTGCCTCCGGAAGGTCCTCCAAACGGAACAAACTTTTCCCTTCTGAAAGCAACACACCCGTTTCCACCGTCACCTGCTTTAACATAAATCTTTGCCCTGTCAACAAACTTCATCTGTACCACCTTTTTTTGTTGATAATTTATGAAATAGAAACTAAATTTCAAAATCAGCCTAACTTTATCTCTGTTAAGATCCCGAAAGGAACGCCAAGACCTGTTATAAACCCTGTTCCTGGTTTAAGAAAGGGAAGAATGCTGAATATATCCTCTTTTGAGTACTCAAAAAAAACTGAGACAGCATCAAGATCGTTTCTGTTTATGAGCTTAAAAACAGCCTGTGTGTTCAGCTGTGATAGAACATACTTGCTTATGTTTGCAGGTCTCTGTGTTATTGCTATCAGTCCAAGATCAAACTTTCTGCCTTCTGTGGCTATCTTTTTTGCCATCATGTATGAGATGTTTGACACACCTGCCTGTATCTCACCGAAACCTTTTTCAGGAGCAAAGTTTTGAGCTTCTTCAAGAATGACAACTCTTTTTTTTGTGTCAGACTTAGAAAGTCTGAATATCTCTTTCATCAAAAGCCCTGCTATGTTTACCCTTGTAACAGGATCTTCTATCTGCTGGAAGTTGAATATCACAACATTATTTTCAGACTTTAAGCTTTCATCAATTCTTTTTACAACCTCAGGATGTATCCCTAAAGGCTCTTCCTGAAAATCCTTTCTCAGCATGTCAAGAAAAGTAAACAGTTCCTGCCTCAGATCTCCTCTAACATCTGTAAGCTCCGATGCCTCAACAAGCATGTCTTCAAGAGATTTTTTCCTCAAACCTATTATCTGAAGATCAGGCTTAAGGTTCTTTCTCAGATATGATGAAACCCTTCTCTCTTCTAAGGATCTTTCCTGAAATACAATCCCGTACTGCCTGAAAAGGTCTTTCAGATTTTCAAAACTTATAGGGAATAAAATGTTTGGAAACAAAAGCTGATATTTCTCTTTTACAGACTTTTCATACTCACCGTAAAGATCAAATATATATACATCTATATCTGAATAAGCAAAGTTCTCAAGAATTCTTCTTACGAATGTCGTTTTTCCTG
>JALVEY010000170.1 GCA_027030485.1 Persephonella sp. | reverse complement strand
ATCACCCATCTGTTCTGGCTGTTTACACCAGAAAGGGAGATCTTCTTATGTTTGACAGATCACAGGTAAGGGTAACAGGGGATAAAGCAAAAGGAGTTGAGGCTATTGATCTTGATGAAGGGGATCAGGTAAAGGGCGGATTTTTGATAAACAGTGAGGAGTATGTGCTGACCATAACAGAAAAGGGATACACAAAGCTTGTCAAAAAAGAAGAGTTTTACACAAAAGAAGGAAAGCTGAAAAAAAGAGGACAGAAAGGTTTAATGGCTGTAAAATTGTCTAAAGATGATGCTCTCAGCGTCTCCACATCTGTTAATTTTGGGGATACCCTCTTATTATCCACAGAAAAGGGAAGAATTCTTAAACTTAAAATAGATGAAGGAAAAATCCCTGTAGCAAAAAGAACAGCAATGGGAGAACAGCTGATAAAAATAGAAGGGGACAAAGTTATAAAAGCTGTAAAACCTAAAATACATAGCTGATAGTTATGGTTTATATACTTTTGGTTTTTGGGATTGTAGTTGGGATATACGCTATCTTAAATAATATAGGAGGGGTTTTCTCCTCCTTTTCAGTAAAGGACCCAACCCTGATGATCGCAAAACTGCTCCAAAGTCTGCTGCCTGTAATCGCCGGAGTTGTTATCCTTTATGTTTCTGCATCAAATCTTTATCAGCTTATAATAAAAAAATTAAGTAAATAAACATTTTTAATTGGCTTTCCGAAATTTATATAATTAAAATAAAAGTTAAGAGGTTATCATGGAGGGCTACAGAGAGGAGCTGTGGGGAAAAGAAAAAATAATAGAAAGAAGAGAAAATCTATACGGTAAATTCAAAAATTTTTTCGTCCTTGACATAGAAACTGTTCCCGACAGTTCAATGATAAACAGCATATCAGACCCTAAACTGCTGAAAAAAATTGAGGAAGAGGGGGATGATTACTTTCTACCACATCCTTATCACAAAATAGTTGCCGTTAGCATTTTGAGTATAAAAAATGCAAAAAAGATCAATTTCAAAACATTTGCTTCACAAGATGAGTTCGGGCTTTTGAACCAGTTCTGGAAAGAGTTTAAAAAGGCACATTCTTTTGTGAAGATTGAAAACTCAAAAAAAGCCGTCTCAGTCTTTCCTGTACTTATAACTATAAATGGTAAAGATTTTGATATGCCTGTTATAAAGCTTAGATCCCTTAAATACGCACAAAAACTGGAAGAAAAATTTTTTATCAGTATCTATCTTGACAAGTTTGACAAGTGGGAAAACAGCTATCCCCGTTATACATTTTTCCACACCCAGTATCATATAGATATACCTGTAGATATTTTTGGTAAGAAAATTTCCCTTAAAAATCTGTGTTATTTATGCGATATTCCTGTCAAAACAGAAGGTGAAGGAAATCAGGTAAAAGAGTTTTTTTTAAATGGAGATCTGGAAAAAATAGGAAATTACTGTAGCGAAGATGTGAAAGCCACAGCTATGCTTTTTTCTTACATAAACACCCATTTTCTCCAAAATTCATATCCCTTTCCCCCTTTAGATCTCTTATCTAATCTAAAACCGGAAGTTAAGGTACTGTGATGAACAGGTACTATTCAGGAAGTTATTCTTACCTGAAGGAAAGGCTTTTAGAAATAGTAAGAGAGATACAGAAAAAACCGACAGAAAAAATCACCTTTGTTGTTCACACTAATCAGATGAAAAGGTATCTAAAAGAATTTCTGGCAGAAAAGACCGAAATCCTTATAAATGTAGAGTTTTTCACTGTTATAGACCTATCAAAAAAATTAACAAGAAACGAGCCTATATCTGATTTTGAAAAACAGATTATTTTAAGAAGGATATTACAGGAAAAAGGCTATAACCTTGAGGGTCTTGCTCAGGATATAGGAACACTGATACAACAGTTAAAAGAGCATTCTATCCAGTATAAAGATATATCATCAGACTTTTTAAAGGATGTAATCTCCGATTATGAAAATTTTAAAAAACAGAAATTTTACGACAGGGAGGACCTCCACCAACTTGCTGTTGAAAAAGAAACAGATTTTACAACAGACCATCTTGTTATTTTTGGGATACATTCTGTTCCTGATCTTTACAGAAAATTATTTAAAAAAGTATCAAAGCTGTCCAGAAATATTTATGTTTTTACACATTTTTTTCCAAGCAGCGGTTATTACATCAATCACGATCATTTTAAAAAGGTTAGAGATTTTTATGAGCAGATCTCAGATTTTGTTATTTTTGAAAAAGAGAAAGATCCTAACCTTGAAATTGCAAAAGAGATATACAGATTTGATACCTTTGGCAAAATAATATCACCATACATAAAGATTTACAGCCTACCTGATGAAAGATCAGAAATCAGATTTACAGCACAAAAAATAGCATACTTGAAAAAAGAAGGTGTCTGCTACAGTAAAATAGGCGTAGTAATCCCTAAGATTGAAAACTACATTCCTTACATAAAGGAGATATTCGGCAAATACCATATACCTTACTACCTTACAGAGGAAAACAGGTATATAGATGATTACTCTTGCAGGAAAATAATGGAACTTATCTTCTTAAAAATAAAAGGAATATCAAAAGAAACTATTTTAGGAATTTTGTCCGACTTTGTATTTGATATAGAAGAGCCTGAAGAGATATACAAAAAAATTATTCAAAGCCCACCATTTTTTGATCTTTCAGAACTTGAAAAGTTTGTTTTTCAGGATAATAGATTTAAAAAACTAAAAGAACTTATCTCAACTGTGTATAACCTACCTGATCAGGAAGAGTTTAATTTTTATATTATGACTTTCAAAGATATATCCAGCAGATTTTTAAAGGAAACAGAAGGGAAAGCTTTTTTTGAAAATCTGCTTGACACATTACAGGAAAAAAAACTGTATTCAGAACTTTTTGACAAAATTAGCTATACAGACCTTGTTGATATATTAAAAACTTTCTTTGAAGATGAAAACAGAGAAAAAAAGATTAGAAAAGAAGGTATAACCATAGTTTCTCCATCCCAGGCTGAAGGAAACAATTTTGATTACATATTTTTTCTTGGATTGAATTCGGACAGGTATCCTGATCCTGTCAAAGACGAACTGCTTTTATCGAGAGAAGACCTTAAAGGTCTTGACTACCCGTTTCATGTTCTTATGCAGGAACTTTTAAACTTCTGTTCACTATTTGACAGGGGAAAATATATCTACCTTTCCAGTATATCAAAAAGCATAAGCTCAGGGAAAGAACCTGTACCATCGGTATTTCTACAGGAGATAATCAGAATTACAGGAACTAATCCTGTTAAACCAGTTTTATCGCCGATTTTACCTGAAGAGATAAGAACAGAATATCCATTTATTGATAAAAGTATTGTTGAGCATAAAAATAAAATTGATAATTACAGAAACCCTTCTTTAGAAAATTTCAGAACAAAACCGAATATAAATTTTCCTGTATCTGCAACATCTTTTCAAAAATACCCCCAGTGTCCTTATAAATTTTTCCATGAGGAGATCAACGGATTTGTGGAAGAGTTAAAAATAGAGAGGAAAGAAATCTCACCATTAGAAAGAGGAATTATAATACACAAAATACTTGAAGAGTTTTACTCAGGTTTAGATATACAGAAAATAAAAGATCCAGAAAAGTTCATTGAAAAAAGAAGAAAGATATTAGAAGAAAGATTCTTCAGTATGATGAACCCTTTAATAGAAAGCTTAATACCATCTTACAGACCATTAGAGCTGAAAAAAACAGAAATAACATTTTTAAGACTGATCTCTTTTTTAAAGGAAGATCTTCAGTTTGTTAAAAATAACAAAATCAAAAAAATGCTAATAGAGAAAAAGGTAAAAGATCAATTTTTCTCAGGGAGAATAGACAGGGCTGATATTGATAAAGAGGGGAATATCACCATATACGACTACAAAACAGGAGAAAAACCCCCTTTAAACATTAATAAAGAGATAAAAACAAAATATGCCCAGCTTCTTGTTTACAAAAAGATATTAGGAGAAAAAGTAAAAAAGATAGGAATACTTGCTGTAAATGACAAGGAAAGAAAGTTCAGATATGTGGCACAGATCACAGACACAGCCTTTGTTGACGATATGCTTGATCTGATGAAAAAAGGTGTCTTTCCACCTGTAAAAAGTAGTTTTTGTGATTACTGTGCTTTTTTAGATTTCTGTCCTAAAACTGACCAGCTAAACCAAAAGATAAAACAGACATATCCACCTTTTGGAGAACTGCTATGAACACTAACTATATAGCATCAGCAGGAACAGGAAAGACCTTCAGTCTTGTTTGTGAGGTTATAAAAAGGGTGAAAGATGGAGAAAGCCTTGAGGAGATGCTTATACTGACATTCACAGAAAAGGCTGCAGGAGAGATAAAAGAAAGGATATACACAGAAATATCCCGAATAATAGAAGAAGAAAAAGATCTGAAACTAAAAAAAAGGCTACATTCCGAGCTTTTGAAGGTGGAATACTCATATATCGGAACATTCCACAGCATTTTTTTAAGAATACTAAAAAAATATCCTGACAGATCAAAAATAGATAGAAACACAAAGATTTTTCAGGACAGCATGCTCCGGCAGTTTATACTGAAAGAGTTTGAAAACTGGATAGAGAATGATTTTTATAAAAACAGGCAGATATGGGATAGAATTGGAAGTTTTTCAGGTTATAACCTGTTTGATATGTTTTACACCCTTTATACAAACAGAACAAAGATCAACAAAAGGGAGATAGACCTGAAACCAAAGGAAAAAAATATAGAAAATTTAAAGTCTGAACTAAAATCAGCACTTGAGACCTTATTCGAAAGATATGGAGAACTTTTAACAAGAATAAAACAGATTGGATATTCGGAAAAAATATTTAATAATGATCCATTTTTATTAAAAGAGAGCGTTGAAGAAGAAGAGATTTTCAAAATAAAACCAAAAACAGATAGGGGTTTTATCTTCAAGGGAAAAAGAGGAGGGGATAAAAAAAGCAAAGAATTTTTCCAGAAAAATATCCAGCCTTATCTTGATGAATATTTTTTTGATCTTGACGGTAAAGTTTTTGATCTTTCAGCAAGCCTTTATGAAAAACAGCTTGATTTTAATTCAGATCTTATCCTTGATAGATTTTTTAAATTTTTAGAGCATATACAGGAAAGAAAAAAAATAGAAGGGATAATAGACTTTGATGACATCCTGATAAAAATGGATAATCTTCTTGATGAACAAAAAATAAGAAAAGAACTTCAAAAAAAGTTCAGATCTATATTTATTGATGAGTTTCAGGACACAGACAGGATACAGATCTCTATTTTGAAAAAAATATCAGATAACAACCTGTCTGTGTTTGGAGATCCAAAACAGTGCATTTACCAGTGGAGGGCTGCCGATCTTGAAAGCTACTTCCAGTTTGTTGACGGATTTAGAAAGGTTGTTCTTGAGAATAATTACAGAAGTTCTCCAGAAATAGTTAATTTCCTGAACAAAATATTTACTTCAGGAAAGATATTAAAACATATCAGCGAAGAATACAGAAAGCCTGTAAAACCTGTAAAAGAAGACAAAGGAGAAGTAAAGATAAAAGACATCTCAGACACAGGTATTGATCAGACAGAATACATACCTGCTCTGGTCAAACAGATTTCTAAAAATTACTCATACAATCAGATAATGATCCTTGTCAGGAAAAACAGCCTGCTAAAAAAGGTTATTGAATCCCTCCAGAAAAACAATATACCAGTTAAATTTTACGGTACTGGAAACCTTTTTGAAACAGAAGAAGTCAAAACGGTTGTAAACATACTAAAGTTTATTGATAATCCTGAAAATCCTGTCAATCTCCTGAAAATCCTCAAGTCTCCTGTTATTATGGAGGATGAAAAAAGTATATACAAAAACAAAACAGATCTTAAAGCATACAAAAATCCTGTTTTATCCCTGTTTACAGATCTTTCAAAAAGAAAGTTTTCTATTTCCCCTGATATGATCATTGAGAAGATATATAATCAAACAGACATAATCCCTATTTTTTCATCATTCAAAGATGGCAAAACAAAAATAAAGAATCTTCTTTACCTTAAGGAGATCATTTTCAGATTATCAAGGGAAAACTACAACTTAAGCGATATAATACTTTATGCAGAAACAGTTGAAGAAAAAATCCCTGAATCAGACGATGATAACAGCGTTGAGGTTTTGACAATCCACAGGGCAAAAGGTCTTCAGAAAGAGGTTGTAATACTGCCATTTTTTGATAAGGACCCATACAGAATAATTCATAGAGATTTATATTACAAAGAAGAGGAACTAATAATTAACTTTAAAAATGCAAAATCAAAAAAATTCCTGTCTCAAGAAGAAGATTTACGAACTGAAGATATGAACGAGTTAGAGAGACTGCTTTATGTTGCTCTAACAAGAGCTGTAGAAAGAATATACCTGATCAAGTCAGAAAAACCCAAAAAAAACTCATTTTTAAAGATGCTTGAAAATACTATTGATCTATCTCCTTACACTGAAAAGGTAAAAACAGTAGAAATAAAAGAGGATCTAAAAACAGAAGACAATAAACCTGACATATCCATTGAAGAGGCAACGCATTTTGAAGAATTTCTGAAACGAGAAAAGGAAAAAGCAACCTCCTTTGAAAGATTTACTTCTGTGTCAAAAATGACAGAAGAAAACCAAAAGATTAAAAGAGATGATAATACAGAAAAATCCCTGTACACAGGCATTTTAATACACTCTGTCCTTGAGGAGATAGATTTCAAAGATTTTTCATTAGAGAAAACTATTTCGAAAATCAAAGAAAAAATGGATAATGTTCCTAAAAGATTTAAAAAAGAAGTGGAAAAAAAGGCAATCAAAATAATGGAAACATTCCATAAATCCGATATCTTAGATGAGTTAAAGAAAAGCAAGATTATTTTTAGAGAGGTTCCATTTGTGCTTAAAGAAAAAGACAGGTTTATTGAAGGGAGAATAGATATAATTTACGAGAAAGATGGAAAATTATTCATAATGGACTACAAAACTACAGATTTTATTGATGAAAAGAATGCAAGAAAAAAATACATCCTGCAAAAGGAATATTACCTTAAGGCGGTTAAGAAAATATTTCCAGAAAAAGATATATTCTTCAAAATTGGGATGCTGTCCACAGGAAAAATTATTGAATTATAGTAGGCAAAACTTTGGGATAGTATTAAAATTATATTGGAGGTAATAAAAAATAAAGATGAAAAAAAGTATTCTTCTTCTGCTTATAATCACAGCCTTTATAATTTCCAATAAGGTTGATGCCAAAGAAGACATCTCAGTTCTACTGAGAAAATATGAGGAAGAAGCAGATCTTTCTAAAAAAACCAAAGAGGAAAGTTTAGGACATGTTATCATCTTTACAAGAAAAGATCTTGAGATGATGCAAGCATACACATTATCCGACATCTTAAGGTTAATCCCTCTTAACAACTTACTTCCAAACAGTTTTGGTGTAGAAACCCTTTTAAACCCAGGAAGACCACCTACAGTTCCTTTTGTTTACAGACTTTACATAGATGACCATGAGGTAAGCTCAATCCATACATACAGTCCCTTTCTTATATACGACAGATATAATCTTGATAACATAGATCATATTGAAATCTACTTCTCTGCAGGTGCTATATCAGTATCAAATGAACCATCCCAGATGATAATTAAGCTTTACACAAAAATGCCAGGAAGGGAAAATGCCTCAAAAGTAAGAATAACAGGAGGAACGAAAAAATCTTACACACTTAGCTTTTTTTCAGCAAACAAAATTAATGATTATTCATGTTATTTGATAACCTTCTCTAAATCAAGCTTTAAATTTCCGAAACCATCTATAAATGGTCATAGAATTAATAGAAACCAGACAAGGAAAAATCTGTTTCTAAAATACAGGTATTTTGATACTTTCCTTGAGTTTTCTATACAGGATGTTAAAAGGGGAGGGTTTATGGGACGCTCTGTCGATTATTCCCCTGATTTTTCCTCTACTTATTCTCTTGATACTTATGTTGTAATAACCCAAAATTTTGGAAATGATCTAAAACTTGTTGCCTCTTATGATTATCAGAAAAGGAAATACAAGGAACAAAACTCATTTTCTGACGGCGGTATATTTGTTCCATCTATTTATAATTTTTTCAATCCGCCTACATTTTATTTTGAGGATCTTAACTTTCATAAGCTTGCTGTCTCCCTTGAGAAAAAATTAAATACTGAGAAAAATAACCTACTTTTAGGAACATTTTTAAGATACTACATACAGGATATAGCCAGAAAGTTTTATGTTGACCAAACAGGAGGACATGACATAACAGACACAGCATTTAGAGTTAAAAACTTTTATATCGGTTCTTTCTATGTTGAAGATAGCTTTAACATAAACGAAAAAAATCTGTTGATAGCAGGGATAAAATACGATAAATACAAATTCTACGGACAAAAATCAAAGAATAAAATAAACACAAGGGTTGGTCTTATATCTTTTTTAAACCATAGCCTTATGATTAAAACATTTCTTTCCCATTATTATGTTCTTCCATCAATGATTATTGTGGAATCATCTAAAGACAAAAAGCTTAATCCTATGTCATCTACCGTTTTTACAGGGGAGGCAAAATACAACTTTGGAAAAAATGAAGTTAGGTTTTTTTATGAATATTACAGAGTGAAAAATCTTATATTGTTTGATAGAACGTCAGGGGGATTTATCAATTCAAGTACACATGGAAACTTTCATGGATATGGTTTTTTCTTTAAAAGGAAAATAGGCAACTTTACAAATGTACAGTTTAATTACTGGATAACAGATGTAGGAAAGAAAAAATACACACCTGAAAGAGGAGGCTATGTAAGATGGGGAGGGGAATTTGGAAGGTTTAATTTTTATTCTGAGATAGTTTACAGGGGATCTTACAAACCATACGGATTAAAAGTCAAAGAGTCTTACAACCTTAAGCTTGCGATGGGAATTGATCTACCTTCAGACTGGCATCTTAAGTTAACCGGTGAGAACCTCCTCAATAGAGGAGAAAAAGAGGCTTACCTGAATATGCTTGGAGAAAGAGGAACTTTTAGTGTTTATGACAGAAAAATAATACTGACTGTAGAGAAGGTATTTTGAGAAAATTACTTGTGATCTTTTCGGTTTTTTTATACGTTTTTAAAGGTTATCCTCAAGACATTGATAAATCTCTCAAGTACGAAATGAAAATACTTGAAAGGCTGGTTATAGACATAACAGGAAAAAAATATCCTAAAGTGTTTTTTGATGGTGTAGGTGAAAATAAGATCAGAATGATTATTAGATTTACAACTATAAAAATGGTAAATAATATATCAAAGGCAGATTTTGTTTTTATAAAAAATAAAACAAGAAAGTATAATGCTATAAAGCCCACAATAGCACTTGATTTTGCATCTGTAAAAAACTGTGATTTTTGTATAGGGGTTTTTTCATGGAGAAATGGTAGACCCATACTGATACTTTTTAAAGAGAATTTACAAAAGTTTGACATTGTTCTACCGAAAGAATATAAGTACTACATTGAAAGCAAAAAATACATCGTCGGTAAGAAATGAATCTTCACAGTAAAAAAAGGAAGTTCATATATCTCTTCTCCCTTCTTATTGTCTCATTTTTTATCTATGCTTACATGTATACGCTTGTTCCTGTTCTTGAAAATAAACTTGAAAGAAGGATTATAGACATATCAACAAAAGATATTATAAATACTATAACAAAAACTGTTAGAAAAAATATGACCGAAGGGGATTTTTTATTGTCTGTACTTTACAACCCAGACTACAGAAAAAAGTTGAAAGATGATCTATCTATCTTTTTATCAAAGAGGCTTAAAAATATTTTCTTAATATATAAAGATAATGATAACAGGTACAGATACCTTATTGATACAAAAACCAGTGAAGATCCTGTTAATCTTCTCTTTATTCCTTTAAGTGAAGAAAGGAGCATTTTAGAAAAACTTTTTGTAGAGAAAAAAACCCAATTTGAGATACACAAAGAAGTTTCAACGATTGGGATAACATACTATGTTCCTATTTTACAAAATGGAAATATAAAATCTGTTTTAATAGCTGACTTTTCCTTTGAGACACTTCAGGAGATTAAGTCGCTTATATCCCTTGTTCAGAAAGGAATATTAGCATCAAGCGGTGTGATTCTTGTGATTTTGATTATCGCAGTTTACTACTTTTACAGAAATGTAATACTAAAACAGAGGGCTTACATAGATTCACTTACAGGAATTTACAACAGAAACTACCTTGAAGACATAAGAGACGTTATTGATCTTAACAGGTATGTGGTAATAATGCTTGACATAGATTTTTTTAAAAACATAAACGATACATACGGTCATCAGGTTGGTGATGAGATACTCAAAGGTATAGCTAACCTTTTAAAGGAAAACTTAAGGGAGGATGACATTATAATAAGATACGGTGGAGAGGAGTTTTTAATACTTCTTAAAAAATCAAGAAATGATCCAGAAGGCAAGTGGAGTCTTCAGGTAGCACAAAAACTTTTGCATAAAATAAGAGAATATAAATACAGGGGAATAAATCTTACAGCTTCAGTAGGACTTAATTTAGATACACATAAGGCAAGAAACCTAATAGATGCTATTAAGAAAGCAGATATAACGCTGTACAAAGCTAAAAGACATGGTAGAGACAGAATTGAGATATACAAAGAAATAAAGGATTCATCAAAAGATATATCACTTGCAGAGTTAAAAGACATTATTGAATCAAATCAAATTGTCTGTTTTTACCAGCCAGTTATCAACATAAAAGATAAATCTGTCCTTTATTATGAATCTCTTGCAAGGATAAAATACAAAGATAAATATCTTTCCCCTGTTAATTATCTTGACCTAATAAAAGGAACATTTCTGTACTTTAAATTTACAAAACTTATAATTCAATACAATCTTGAAATTCTGAAAAAATTTCCAAATATCACAGTAAGTCTGAATATGTCCCCATCGGATTTTCTTAATGATGATATAATAGGCATGCTTAAAAGTGTTGGAAAGAATATTGTGCAGAGATTAAAGCTCGAAATACTTGAGACAGAAGATGTACACAACTATAACACCTTAAAAAGCAACATAAACAAGCTGAAGGAATTTGGATATGATATTGTACTTGACGATTTTGGTGCAGGTTATGTTGATTTTTATTATCTTACAGAGATAGACGCTCGATACATAAAAGTTGACGGTTCTGTAATCAAGAAAATACCCTATAATCAACAGTATTACAAACTAACAAAACATCTTGTTAGATTTTGTAAAGATATAGATAAAATACCTATAGCTGAGTTTATTGAAAATGAAGAGATCCACCGTATCTTGATTGAGCTGGGAGTTGAATACGGACAAGGGTATTATTTCTCAAAACCTCTCTCAATAGATCAAATTACCAATAGATTTCCATCTTGAAAAGGTTGTGTAATACAATATATTAGGGTTAACAATTAAAAGGGGAGTAATATGAAAATACTGATGATAGATAATTATGATTCTTTTACATACAATATTGTCCAGTATCTGTACGAGCTTGGAGCTGAAGTGGTTGTAAGGAGAAATGATCAGATATCCGTTGATCAGATAAAAGATTACGATATTGATGCTATCATAATATCTCCAGGTCCATGCACACCTAACGAAGCAGGAATATCTGTTCAGGTGATAAAACATTACGCAGGCAGTCTGCCTATCCTTGGTGTATGTCTGGGGCATCAGTCAATAGGCGCAGCCTTTGGAGGAAAAATAATAAAAGCAAAATGCCTCATGCACGGCAAAACTTCTGACATATACCATACAGGGAAAGGACTGTTTAAAGACATACCTTCCCCTTTTAAAGCTGTAAGATACCATTCCCTTGTTATAGACAGAGAAAGCCTTCCTGAAGACCTTGAAATAACAGCATGGACAAAAGATGATGACGAAATAATGGCGGTGCAGCACAGAAAACTTCCCCTTTGGGGTGTCCAGTTCCATCCTGAATCTATCCTGACAGAGTATGGAAAAAAACTGCTGAAAAACTTTATGGATCTTGCAAAAGAACACAATCAAAAATCAAAAGGAAAATTAAAAACAATATCAAATTCCTGATTTCCCGTTTCAAAGAATTTATACTGGAAAGATGTTCTCTCTTTTATTTTAAAACCGACCCCATACCATCCTCCTATTTTTTCTTCTTCCAGCTGTCCAAGTGGTTTTGACAAAGCAACAAATATTCTTCTTGTTAAACTTCTTTTAGCATAAACAGAGGCAGAAATGCCTGTGGCAGGAGAATACTGGGGAAGGATGTTTATCTCAAATCCAGTGTTAAAAAGTCCCCTTTCTTCAGAGGGCTTGAACGGAAGTAAAGCATAAAGTATTTTTCCCACCGTTTTAAATATTGGCATATTTTCCAGAGCTGAAGGGGTATCCCTCAGCAGGAGAATTGAGAGAATTTCATCTTTTGATTTTGGAGGACTTGATGAAAAGTTAATCCTTGGGTTATACAGAGAACCTGTAAGATCAATAAAAATGAATGTATCTGCAATTGCTGTAGATATTCTCGCAGATATATACGGCTCATTCTGTATTATTTTTATGTTTGCAAAATCTATGTTGTACCTGTTTTTTAAAAAGTAAATCTCCCCATATATAATGCTTATATCCCCATCAATTAATGGTTTTTCTGCAGTTCCTTTTAGATCAAGACTAAATTCAGCATAAGCTTTTCCCCACTTTCCGTAAAGATAAATTGGAATATAACTTTCAGCATAAAGATCCAGGTTTATATTTTTCAATTCTTTATTCCTGTAGTCCTTCTTTATTTTTTTCTTTCTAACAGATAAGAGCTGATTCAGATCCTTTTCAAGTCTTATTCTTCCTGAGATAGAAATTCTTCCAGATATAAAAGTTTCTGTTTTTCCTTCCTTTCTGTAGGTTTTTAACTTTACAGACGAATTAAGGTTTCCCTGATAGATGTTCATATACTTAATAGGAAAAAATCTGGTAAAACCTTCCAAGGAAACAAACCTTTTCGGTAAAGTTCCTTTACCTGAAATTTTGATTACACTTTCTCCTAAAATAACATCTGGAGATTTTCCTGATAGTTCTAAATTTAGATCTCCCTTTTCAAGATCAAGAATGAATTTTTTTATCTGAATAATTCCTAATGTGTAAATCGTTCTGAGACTTAGATCTTTTGAAGATATTTTCAATCTGATATTTCTTTCAAAATCTTTTAATTTTCCATCATAATTCAATGTGTATACTAAATCACCAGATGTGTTCGCATATTTTATAACTATAGAGAGCAAATTTCTGTCTATAACCCCATCTGAAAACAAAATCAATCTATTTTCTTTAATATTGTACGCAAATCTGCTTATCTTTCCTTTTATAATACCTGTAAAACTTACAGGATTTCCTTCAAGAACACCATCTTTTAGATATATTTCAACTGGAGACGAATCGAAAAAGTAAATAAAATTGTTTGATGCTGTAAATTTGGATATTTTAAGATTTCCTTTGGAAATTAAAGGGTTTTTATAGGGAAGATCTATATTTCCCTTTATATTATGAAATTCAAGCTGAAAATTTTGAGGAAGAGTGATACTTAAATTCCCTGCATCTAAAGAGGCTTTTATCTTCTTTTTAAGGATAGAAAGGGAATAATTTATCTCTGTTTTTATTGCCTGCCTGTCCCCATATGTGCCTTTTTCTAAAAGTTTTCCTGTGATTTTCTTTAGACTACCTGAAAATACTGTTCTGACACTATTTCTGAACTCACCTTTTTTTGTAATCAGGAAAAAATTCCCTTTTATATGTTTTTTGCCAAGATCATACATGGCTTTTCCTAAGAAACGCATCTTGTCCAGAGAATTAAACCCATCTCCTTTTACTTCAAAATTTATCTTATTATTTTTCAGATATATCTCCCCTTCAATTCTGCCTATTATGTGTTCTTTTTTTAGACTTAAATTCTCCTTATAAAAATGAATTTTCATCTGCTTTTTTTCTTTGGATAATGATGCTTTCATAGAAAGATCTACTTTGTCCCCTGCAAAATCTAAAAATGCTGACCCTTTAATGAGGTCAATACCAATTTTCCATTTTTTCTTCTGAATTTGAACATTAAGCATACCTGTAGCCATTTTTGGTGTGATGTAGTTAAAAACGGTAGGAAGAACTTTTCTTAGATAATTCTTTGTAAAAGCTATATCTTTATTTTTTCCTTTAACAGTCATAGACATGGAAAAAGGTTTTAGGGATATATCAATATTACCTAACAGTTTCTTTTCAGGATCATTAAAGGAAAGCAGGATTTTTTTGTTTTTTCCTGAATAATTGAACAGATAGAAGTAATCTTTTATTTTTATGCTACTGTAGAAAAATTTCTCAGATCTGCCTTTTACCTGAATATTTAAATCGGGAAGGATGCCACTGTATTTCCCTGTTCCGTCTATTATTCCTCCAAATTTAAATTTTTTACCATAAACAAAATTTTTTAGATCAATGTTATCAAAAGTAAGATCCCCCTCAACATAGTTTTTTTTAAAACTTCCGCTTATAAAACAAAATCCGTTTATACTTTTTAGGTTTATAATATAATTTCCTGTGAAAGATCTGTTTTCAATATCGGACTTAACATTTCCTAAATAAAACCTTATTCCATATACGTCTAAATCTTTGAAGGAAAATTCAAGAGTTGTTTTTCCCTCTTTTATTTCTATTTTTCCTCTTCCAAACCCCTTAATGTATTTTGTTTTTTCGTCAAAAAGAGAAGCTGTTTTCAAAATATCCGGAATGGTAAAATCTGCCATTTCTATTAACAGCATCTTATTTTTATAGGAGTATTTAGCGGATATATTACCGGAACTGGCTGTTCCTTCCAAAGAAAAACCCTTAAGATATTTAAGT
This sequence comes from Persephonella sp., assembly GCA_027030485.1. Classification (GTDB taxonomy): domain Bacteria; phylum Aquificota; class Aquificia; order Aquificales; family Hydrogenothermaceae; genus Persephonella_A. Next base: position 4,875 of record JALVEY010000170.1, on the reverse strand, counting down.
CTGAACTTAGAGTTTATATCTTCAAGTTTTATTATTCCTATTTGTGAAGAATACAGATCTACTGAAGCCATAAGTTCAACTTTTTTATTCTTGAAATTATAAGTGAAATCTCCTGTTGATTTTATCTTTTCAGCTACCAGTTTGCCAAATTTAAGCTTAGAGATCTCAAGATCTGAGGAGCCTTTTAACTTTTTCACACCTTCAAAATAAACTTTTCCTTTTATATATTCAGAGGTTATTTTCCTATAAAATACAGTTTTTATGTTATAAATAACATTTCCTTTTAACTTTTTATTAAATTTGTTTATATCAAAGCTAATATCAAAATTTTTTAAAGTATAACCTTTATAAGTGAGATTATTTCCTGAAAAATGTCCTAAGAAAGTAAAATTTCCTGCATAACTTAAAGTTCCATTGATTTTGAGAGGATTTCCATTTAAATATGTCAATATTTCTTCAAAAATTAATTCATCTGGAGCTATTCTACCTTTGAATTTTTCGATCCTTGCAGAAATTCCATCAAAATTTATAAAAAACGGTCTATAAGAAGAAAAAGTGTCAAAGTCGTTAAAAAATGAAAAATCATTGACAGAAAACCTTTTGCCATCAGAAAAATCAATCTTTAGATCCAGCTTTTTTATATCAGATTTAACAAAATAAATAAGAAAGTACGTGTAGCTGAGGAAATTTTTTTCACCTTTATTTTTTTTCCTTTTTGTTTTTATGTAAAATTTGCCTTCTTCTAAGGTAAGATCGATAAAAGGTTCGTTTTTTCTAATAAAATTAGTGAAGTTAAATCCTAATGAGAAATTACTCAAGTCAAGATTAAAATTTTTTGAAACAGCTTTTACATAACCACATGAAAGTGTACTATCTTTTATCCTACAGTTGTCTTTCAGTTGAATACCTAAGTTTTCTGCGATTACAGATCTACTCTCCCAAAGAAAAATAACTGTTAAAAATATAAGAGAAAGAAAAAGGAAAAGTATTGAAGTAGCCAAAAGGGCATTAATTATTATTTTTTTCATCCTATTAACTTACTTCCTATTTAATTGTAAAATTATAACAGTTTTCTTTGAAATGGAGGGATGTAGTTATGACATTTTCGGATGTTTTACAGCTCATAGAGAAAGCAAAATTAGCATACGAAAGCGAAAATTACGAGATGGCTCAGGTTTATCTTGATGAAGCTCTTCTCCAAAGTCCAGATGTTCCGGAAGTTTATTTCTGGAGGGGGAAAGTTGCAACAAAGGACTTAAACGATGAGGTGGTTGAGACAGCCATAGGGGATTTTACTCAGGCTATAGAGCTTAAGCCTGACTACTGGGAAGCTTATTTTGAAAGGGGGAAGGTTTTTTTATATTTTGAAAGGTTAAATGAAGCTGAAGAAGACTTTAAGAAAGTAACACAGCTAAACCCTTCCTTTAAAGATGTTTACTCTTACCTTGCCCAGATAGAGATACAGAGAGGAAACGATAATAAAGCGATGGAGTACCTCAACAAAATAACAAAGGGAGGAGATTACAAGTATTACTATAACTTAGGTAAGATAATGCTTAACGCCAAAAACTACCAGCTTGCTGTGCAGAACTTCTCAAAAGCTCTTGAAGAAAACAAATATCTCGTTGATGCCTATTATCTAAGATCAAAAGCATATGAAGCTTTAGGGAGCTACAGGGAATCCCTTGAAGACCTTAAAAAAGCTGCAATGCTAACCCCAGAAGAAAAAAAGTTTTTCACAGATATGGCAAAGGTTTACTTTAAAAAGGCGATGAAATATGCAGATGAAGGAGATATACGAAAAGCTGCAGATCTTTTTGTTGAAGGTCTTAAGATAAACTACAACCTGAAGATAGAACCTGAGTATGAAAAAATCCTTGAAGAAGCTGCTAAAGATGCCATAAAAAACGGCGAATATCAGGAAGCTGTTGTATATCTTGAGTTTGCTGAAAGGGTTATAGACAACAGATGTGTTGATGAACAGCTTCCTTTTGAGGAATGTTTAAAAAGAAAAAATGAGATAAAATCCCTGATGAAACAGGCAGAAAAAGGACTTCCCCTAAAAGAAAGAATACTTAAAAAACTTAATGATATATACGCAAAGTAGGAGAGGAGATGTTAGACATAAAGCTTATAAGATCAAACCCTGATTTTGTTAAGGAAAGGCTTTCAACAAGAGATAAAGCTTACTCAAAAATGATTGATGAGATACTTGCTGTTGATGAGGAAAGGAGGGCTTTAATAAAGGAACTTGAAGACCTAAAAGCAGAAAAAAACAGGATATCCAAACAGATAGGTGTTCTTTTCAGGGAGGGAAAAAAAGAGGAAGCAGAAAAAGCAAAAGAAGAAGTCCACGCAAAAAACAAAAAGATAGATCAGCTTGAGAGAGAGCTTAAAGATGTTGAAAAAAGGTTTAATTACCTTCTGCTTTCTGTCCCAAATATCCCCCACCCTTCTGTTCCTGTAGGCGAAGATGAAGAAGAAAATGTTGAGATAAGAAGGTGGGGAGAACCAAGAAGGTTTGATTTTGAGCCTCTACCCCACTGGGATATTGGGGAAAAGATGGGAATTCTTGATTTTGAAAGGGGGGCGAAGCTTTCAGGTTCAAGATTTACGGTTATGTACGGATATGCTGCGAAGATTGAAAGAGCTTTAATAAGCCTTATGCTTGACCTACATACAAAAAAGCACGGATATACAGAAGTATGGACGCCCGTCCTTGTAAAACCTGAAATTTTAACAGGAACAGGACAGCTGCCGAAGTTTGAAGAGGATCTTTATAAGGTGTGTGATGAGGATCTTTATCTTATACCAACAGCAGAGGTCTCCCTCACCAACCTCCATGCGAACGAGATACTGAAAGAAGAAGAACTTCCCAAATACTACACAGCCTATACACCCTGTTTTAGAAGAGAAGCAGGATCTCACGGCAAAGATGTAAGGGGGATACTAAGACAGCACCAGTTTGACAAAGTTGAGCTTGTAAAAATCGTAAAACCTGAGGACTCTTATAATGAGCTTGAAAAACTTGTGAAGGAGGCTGAAAAAGTTCTCCAGCTTCTTGAACTGCCCTACAGGGTTGTTGAGCTGTGTACCGGCGATCTTGGCTTTTCTGCTTCTAAAACATACGACATAGAAGTATGGGTTCCTTCACAAAACAGATACAGGGAAATATCCTCCTGTTCAAACACCGAAGATTTTCAGGCAAGAAGGGCAAAAATAAGATACAAAGACAAAGAGGGCAAAAACCATTTTGTCCACACACTTAACGGTTCAGGTCTTGCAGTTGGGAGAACTCTCCTTGCGATAATGGAAAATTACCAGAGAAAAGATGGAGGATTTGATCTCCCTGAAGTTCTAAAAAAATACATGTAGGAGACTAAAATGCTCAGAATTGATTACACAAACGCCATGGCTGAAATTATAGGGGAAAGAGACGGGGTTCTCAGGGAAGAACTGCTTTCTTTCAGACATTTTGTTGTTGAAACCCATTCCCTGATCCAGAAAGAAAAAGAAAGGAAGTTTTATTTTTGCAAACTTCCGTATCAGGACATATCAGAAATAAAAGAGTATGCAGATCACATAAGAGAAAAGTTTGATTACTTTGTTGTTATAGGTATAGGTGGGTCTTCCTTAGGGGCGAAGATGCTTTTTGAAAGCCTTACAGACATAAATTACAACATAGAGAAAAAACCAAAATTTTTTCTTTTGGAAAATGTTGATCCTGAAAAATTTGATTCTGTTTTAAGACAGATAGATATTGAAAAAACTTGCTTTAATGTGGTTACAAAATCAGGCTCTACAGTTGAGACGATAGCAAACTTTTCAATTATCCTGTCTATTTTGAAAAATAGATTAGGAGATAAATACACAGAACATCTTGTTTTCACAACAGACCCTGAAAAGGGTTTTTTAAGAAAGTTCGGACAATCAGAAGGCATCAAGATGTTTGATGTTCCCCCTAAAGTGGGAGGCAGGTTTTCTGTTTTATCCCCAGTAGGTCTTTTACCTGCAGCTGTTGTCGGAATAGACATAGATCAGCTTTTATCCGGAGCTAAAAAGATGGATCTTGTATGCTCCGTTGAGGAGCATGTTGAACACAATCCTGCTTATCTGATAGCCCTTCTGCACTACATAACCAATATGAGAAGGGGAAAAACCATCTCAGTCATGATGCCCTACGCAGAAAAGTTAGGTTCATTTGTTGACTGGTACAGACAGCTGTGGGCTGAAAGTTTAGGAAAAGACGGACTTGGTCAAACACCTGTAAAAGCTATCGGGACTGTTGATCAGCATTCCCAAATCCAGCTGTACAGAGATGGGATAAGGGACAAAATAATAACCTTCATACAGGTTGAAAAAATGGAAACAGATTACGAAATTCCCGATGATCTTCCTGAGGATATATCCTATCTAACAGGACACTCTCTCCATGAGATACTTAACAAAGAGCTTTTAGGAACAAAAGCAGCACTGATAAAAAGCAAAGTTCCAAACATAACATTAACTGTTGATCAGATAAATCCGTATAATCTGGGAATGATGATATATCTCTATGAGCTTGCAACAGGCTTTTCAGGATACCTATACAAAATAAATCCCTTTGATCAGCCTGCTGTTGAGGAAGGTAAAAACTTTACATACGCTCTTATGGGAAGAAAGGGCTACGAAGATAAACTTGAGGAGTTTAAAGAACTTTACAAGGAAAAGTACAAAATAGAGATACAGTAGAAAAATCAAAACCTTCCTGATTTTATTCTTTTTAAATTTTTTGTGCTTTTTTGATAAATATAAATCCAGCAGTTTACATATCTGTCTTCTATTTTTACTTTTTCTTTTACCCTTTTGTACAACCTTCCCTCATCTTCAACCCTG
>JALVEY010000169.1 GCA_027030485.1 Persephonella sp. | reverse complement strand
CCGGTTGGAAAGGTTCTGAAAACCAAAAAGCAAAAATTTTCAATGAAAAACTGAAAGAGCATTACAGAACATTTCTGGAAAGCAAAAAACAAAATCTCCAGATTTTAAATGGAATTGTTGTGGGAATTCCTTCTAAAAATCAGCTTACTAAAATTTATGTAAGTAATCAAAAGTTTTCCTGTTAGAAAAAAAATAGTTAAAATAAATTTATATTTTTATATTTAGGCTACGGTGAAATTTACACAGTTCAAAACACACTTTTTTCCAAAACTTCAAGTTTCTATGATTATATCTTCAGCAGGATAACTTTTTAGATTTATTATCGTTTCCATGTTCAGGATATTCAATCCTGTTTTTTCCGGATTTTCTAAATTTATTATTAATGCCACATATTCAAAAATTTTCGCCATAGGTATTTGATCTATAGAGATTTCCTCTCCTGATTTTTCATCTAATATTTGAACCTGTTTATAAGGATTTTCAAACAAAATCCCCAGAACTTTTTCTCCTTGCTTATTTTTTCCTTCTATTAAAACATCTTTAAAGAAATCTCTATATTTGTCCATTTCAAACTTTATTAATGTTAAATGCTCTTTTTTTAGTGTAATTTTCATTTTTTTAGCAATATGTTCTATTATCTCTTCCACCGTCATAGAATCTTTTCCTACAAAATCTTTGACCTTATTTTACCAAATCTAACTTTTTTATTATATAGATAAACTGAACAAAAGCTCGTTAGCCACACATTAGTTTGGAGGAGTTAAAATTAGCTAAATCTCCTTCAATTGTTTCAACTTAGGCTTTAGGGATTAACTTTGAGGATTTTTTAAAAATCTGAACTAAAATCCTTGAATAAAATTCTTTTCATAAAATCTATTGGTGCTTTCTGTCCTGTCCAGATCTCAAATGCTTTTGCTCCCTGATAAAGAAGCATCGGAAGGCCGTCCTGATATAGACAGCCTTTTTCTTCTGCTTTTTGTAATAACTTTGTTTTTTTGTATATTATGTCTATTACGATATGGTCTTTTCTTATTTTTGAGTAGTTAAATAATGGGGGATCTTCATCTTTCAAACCAACAGATGTTGTATTAACGATAACATCAACTTCTCCAAGTTTTTCCTCTATCTGATCTAAGCTTATAGGCTGTATTATCTGGTCAACAAATCTGTTTAGGGTTTTGAAATCTTTAATGATTTCATAGACTTTTTCAACAGTACGGTTTGCAACTACTATTTTCTGAACACCTTCCTTAATCAGCCCGTACAAAACAGCCCTTGAAGCTCCTCCTGCCCCGATAACAAGAAAGCTCTTACTGTAAGGATCAGGGAGTATTTCTTTCAGTCCTTCTATAAAACCGTAGGCATCGGTGTTATAGCCTTTCAAATAGCCGTCAATATTTTTGATTGTGTTGCATGCACCTATATAACGGACTTCTTCCGAAACTTCATCAAGGTACTTTACAACTTCTTCTTTGTGTGGGACAGTTATGTTAATACCTTTTATTGATAGGGCTTTTATTCCTTTTACAGCATCT
>JALVEY010000168.1 GCA_027030485.1 Persephonella sp. | reverse complement strand
AGAAGAATAGCAGACAGATGGATAGGATTTACCATATCTCAGTACATACAGCAGAAACTCCACAGACACTGGCTTTCTGCAGGAAGGGTTCAAACCCCAGTTTTAGAATGGATCATTGATAGAACAGATCAGGCAAAGCAGAAGATAGCGATAATCAGGGTAAGTATAAATGGTTATCCCTTTGAGTTTCAGTTTGAAGACAGGAAAAAAGCAAAATGGTTTTACGACCATCTTGAGTTTGTTCTGATAAAGGAGTTAGAAAAGAAAGAAGAGGATCTTTTCGTGAAACCGTTCACAACAGATCTTATGCTATCTGAAGCGGCAAGGGAGCTTAGATTTTCCCCTCAGGAAACGATGCAGTTAGCACAGGATCTGTTTGAGGCAGGACTGATAACTTACCACAGAACAGACAGCATAAGGGTTTCAGAGGCAGGTGTTTATGTTGCAAAAGAGTTCATTACAGAAAATTTTGGTGAGGAGTACTTCAGACCGAGAACTTTCTCAACTGCAGGTGGAGCACACGAGTGTATAAGACCAACAAGACCTATGGACGCAGACGACCTCAGATCAATGATATACACAATGAACCTACAGGGAATAACAAACAGACATATTAAACTGTACGATCTGATATTCAGAAGGTTTATAGCATCACAGATGAGGGAGACAGTTGTTGAAAAAACAACATACCAGCTCAAAGGGTTTGATCAGGAGCTTCAGGAAGATGTTTTAACAAGAATAATCCAGCATGGATACGATCTGATACTTCCTGTTAGGATCTACTCAATACCTGAAGGGAAGGTTGATGTGAAAGACAAAAAATCCTACCACCTGAAGCCAAAAGTTCCCTACTACACATTTGCTACCGTCATTCAGGATATGAAAGAAAAAGGTATCGGAAGACCTTCCACCTATGCTGTAACAGTTCAGAAACTTTTAGACAGGCATTACATAATTGAAAGAAGAGGGTATCTGTTCCCTACAAAGCTTGGAAGAACCGTTATCTCACTTATCAAAAAAAGGGAAGATATATACAGATTTGTTAATGAAAACTACACAAAAGAGCTTGAAGAGATTATGGACAGGGTTGAGAGGGGAGAGGCAGATTACCAGAAAGAGCTTGAAAAACTGTTTGAGGAACTGAAAAACAGAAAACTGTTTTTCAAGGTTGAGATAGGAAAATACGCCTATGAGGAGTAAAAGGGCTATCCATTAAGAAGTTCAGAAAGTATTTTGTTTACAAGCTTTGGGTTTGCTTTTCCTCTGGTTGCTTTCATAACCTGACCAACAAAAAATCCCATAAGCTTTGTGTTCCCTTCCCTGTATCTTTTGACCTCTTCAGGGTGGTTAGACAGAACTTCCTCAACTATCCTTCTTATCTCACCTTCATCTGACACCTGTTTAAGACCTTTTTCCTCAACGATCTGCTTAGGTTCTTTTCCTGTTTTGAATACCTGATCAAAAACCTGTTTTGCTATCTTTGATGATATTGCTCCGCTGTCTATTAGCTGAACTATCTGGGCTATATGTTCAGGTTTCACAGGGCTTTCATCTATCTGCAGCCCTTCCTCATTTAGTTTTCCTAAAAGCTCATTAATTATCCAGTTAGCTATAGATTTTGGGTTTTCAGGATAAATGCTGACAGCCTTTTCAAAGTAGTCTGCCCTTTCTTTATCAGCAACAAGAACCTCTGCATCGTACTCAGTCAGTTTAAACTGCTGGACATACCTTTTTTCCTTTTCGTCTGGAAGCTCAGGAAGGGAGCTTTTTATCTTATTTATGTAGTCTGCTGTTATTCTTACAGGAATAAGGTCTGGATCAGGGAAGTACCTGTAGTCGTGGGCTTCCTCCTTTGTTCTCATTGTGAATGTTTTTCCTGTTTTCTCGTCAAACAGTCTTGTTTCCTGAACTATCTCTCCACCTTTTTTCAAAATCTTTGTCTGTCTTTCTATCTCATACTCTATAGCTTTCTGGACAAACCTGAATGAGTTTATATTTTTTATCTCAACCTTTGTTCCAAACTTTTCCTCCCCTTTAGGTCTAAGGGATATGTTAACGTCACATCTGAGCTGACCCTTTTCCATGTCAGCATCTGACACTCCTATATATCTCATTATGTTTCTCAGCTTTTCAAGGTAAAGTCTTGCTCCAACTGCAGATCTGATGTCCGGCTCCGAAACTATTTCCATTAATGGAGTTCCGGCTCTGTTAAGATCAACATAGGAATACTTACCTTCATGTATGGTTTTTCCTGCATCTTCTTCCATGTGAAGTCTGTGTATCCGGATCCTCTCTACCTTTCCGTCCACCTTTATATCAATGTAGCCGTCTGTTGCAAGGGGCTTATCATACTGTGATATCTGATACCCTTTAGGAAGATCAGGATAGAAATAATTTTTTCTTGCAAAAACAGAAAGCTGGTGAACCTTGCAGTTAAGTGCAAGGGAAGCTTTTACAGCATACTCAAGAGCCTTCTCATTTAAAACAGGAAGACTTCCGGGAAGTGCAAGACAAACAGGACATACATTTGTATTAGGCTCTGCCCCATATTCTACCCTGCATGAACAGAAACATTTGGTTTTTGTGGACATCTGAACGTGAACTTCAAGCCCTATAACAGGTTCAAACTCTCCCATCTCTTTCTCCCAATTTAATGTTTTATTAGATTATCAAAAAAGAAAACCGATGTGAAGAACGGTTTTTCATCTACTATGTAGTATAATAACTAAACTAAAACAACTACGAGGTGAAAGAATGGAATACCATGTAAAAGATCTTTCCCTTGCAGATAAGGGACTTCTCAGAATTGAATGGGCAGAAAAAGATATGCCTGTTTTGAGACAGATAAGAGAAAGGTTTGAAAGAGAAAAACCACTTAAAGGAATTACCATCTCTGCTTGCCTACATGTAACAACAGAAACTGCAAATCTTATGATAACACTGAAGGCTGGAGGAGCTGATGTTTACCTGACAGCCTCAAATCCCCTTTCAACACAGGACGACGTGGCAGCTGCACTGGTAAAGCATTTTGATATACCGACATTTGCCATACACGGGGAGGGTACAGATACTTATTACCAGCACATAAAAGAGGTTTTAGACAGAAAACCTAACATCACAATGGACGATGGGGGAGATCTTATATCCACCCTCCACAAAGAAAGACAGGAGCTAATACCTAACATATACGGTGGAACAGAAGAAACAACTACAGGCGTTATAAGATTTAAGGCAATGGAAAAGGAAGGGGTGCTTAAATTTCCTGTTATTGCCGTTAACGACGCATACACAAAACATCTTTTTGACAACAGGTATGGAACAGGGCAGTCAACAATTGATGGAATACTCAGGGCAACTAACAGACTGCTTTCCGGATCTGTTTTTGTTGTTGCAGGATACGGCTGGTGTGGAAGGGGAGTTGCGATGAGAGCTGAAGGTATGGGGGCTGAGGTTATCATTACAGAGGTTGATCCTCTTAAAGCCCTTGAAGCAAGAATGGATGGACACAGGGTTATGCCTATGATTGAGGCTGCAAAGATAGCAGATTTTATTGTAACTGTAACAGGGAATATAAATGTGGTTGACAAACAGCATTTTGAGGTAATGAAAGATGGTTGTATAGTGGCAAACTCAGGACATTTTGATGTTGAGATAAATCTGAAAGCCCTGAAAGAAATGGCGGTATCCCAGAGGGATATAAGAGAAAATGTTAGAGAATACAAAATGCCTGACGGAAGATCAATATACATTCTAGCAGAGGGAAGGCTTGTTAACCTCGCAGCTGCTGAAGGGCACCCTGCTGCCGTTATGGATATGTCATTTGCAAATCAGGCTCTATCGGCAGAATACCTTGTTAAAAATCACCAAAAACTCCAGCCTAAAGTTTATAAAGTCCCAGATGAACTTGACTTTGAGGTTGCAAAACTTAAACTAAATGCTATGAAGATTCAGATTGATGAGCTAACACCTGAGCAGGTTGAATATCTATCAAGCTGGGAACACGGAACATAAAATGAACGTTAGACCGGAGTTAAAAGAGCAGATTTTAAATGAGATATTTAAGGTTTTAGACAGAGAAAAGGTTTGTGTTGTGTTGTTTGGTTCTTCAGCGTTAGATAAAGGCTCTCCCTATTCTGATATTGATATTGGATTATTTTATACAGAAGGAATAGATGATGAAACATTTTTAAACCTTAAAGAAAACTTAAATTACTGGGTTGATACAGCAAGGATTATTGACCTGGTAGACTTTCAGAGAGTAGATCTGGATTTTTTAGAGTTTGCTTTAAAAGGAGCTGTCATATGGCATGTGGGGAAAGAATTCTTAAGAAACTTACTCAAACAGAAAAAACCTTTAGAAAACTTAAAGGGATAGAAAGTCTGACAAATGAACTTAAAGATGAAATTTTGTATGAGGTTTCGGCAAAAAGATTTGAGTATACATTTGAAAGTTTATGGAAAACTGTAAAGGTTTTTTTAGAAGAAGAAAAAGGGATAATATGCAACTCACCAATGGATTGCTTTAAGCAGTTTTACAAAACTATGAATTTAGACGAAAAGTTTGAGGACAAAATTCCAAAAACGGTTAGATTTCGTAACGAAATTATGCATATTTATGATTATGAAACCGCAGAGTTTATATATAAAAACCTTGAAAACAATGTAATTCCCCTATTTGAAGAAATAATTGTTAATATAAAGAATTACTGTCAAGGGAAAGGAGGATAAAGATGACAAGAGAAGAGGCTATTAAAATTCTGCTTGAAACAGATGAGGAGTTTAAAAAATGGCATGATGAGAGACAGGAACTAAAATGGAAGATACAAAAGCTTGAAAAGCATTATCCACCTGATCCTGAACTTGAAGCCGAAGAAGAAAGAATGAAAAGAAGAAAATTGTACCTTAAAGATATGATGGAACAGAGAATTAAAGAATTTTTAGAAAAAAATAAATAAGAGGTAGTTAATGAGAAGTGATATAGTTAAAAAAGGTTTCGAAAGGGCACCCCACAGAAGCCTTCTCAGAGCATGTGGACTTACAGATGAGGACTTTAACAAACCTTTTATCGGAATTGCTAACTCTTACATTGATATTATTCCCGGCCATGTTCATCTCAGGGAGTTCGCACAGGTAGTAAAAGATGCTGTCAGGGAATCTGGAGGCGTCCCTTTTGAGTTTAATGTGATAGGGGTTGATGATGGTATAGCTATGGGGCATTCCGGAATGCATTACTCACTGCCGAGCAGGGAGCTAATAGCTGATTCTATAGAAACTGTTGTTGAAGCACATAAACTTGACGGTCTTGTGTGCATTCCTAACTGCGACAAAATAGTTCCCGGTATGATAATGGCTGCTGCGAGACTGAATATTCCGGTTATTTTTGTTAGCGGTGGTCCGATGGCTGCAGGTCATCTCCCTGACGGAAGAGCTATAGACCTTGCTACAGCTTTTGAGGCTGTTGGGGCTGTTGCACAGGGAAAAATGACAGAAAATGAGCTAAAAGTTATAGAAGAAAACGCCTGCCCATCATGCGGGTCATGCTCCGGAATGTTTACAGCGAACTCAATGAACTGTCTTTCCGAAGTATTAGGTATAGCTCTTCCGGGGAACGGCTCAATATTAGCAACCGATCCAAGAAGACAGGAGCTTGCCAGACAAGCAGGAAAACAGATCATAAAGCTTGTTGAGAAGGATCTTAAGTTTAGGGATATAGTAAATGAGCAGACAATAGAAAATGCCTTTACACTTGATATAGCGATGGGAGGATCTTCAAACACAGTTCTTCACCTCCTTGCCATAGCAAATGAAGCCGGAATAGACTTCCCAGTTGAAAAAATAGACCAGATATCAAGAAGAACACCAACACTGTGTAAGCTTGCACCTGCAAGCCATTACCACATGGAAGATCTTGACAGGGCAGGAGGAATATCTGCCATACTGAAAGAACTTTCCAAAAAAGGTCTTCTCCACCTTGACAGACCTACGGTAAGCCTTAAAACATTAGGTGAAGTGATAGAAGATGCCCAGATAAAAGATCCAGATGTGATAAGACCTATAACAGATCCGTACAGCGAAACAGGAGGTCTTGCTGTACTTTTTGGGAACATAGCCCCATACGGAAGCGTTGTTAAGTCTGCTGCTGTTGATCCGTCCATGCAGGTTTTTAAAGGTACAGCTGTATGCTTTGACAGTGAGGAAGAGGCTATCTCCGGAATATTTGGAGGAAAAGTTAAAGAGGGAAATGTCGTTGTTATAAGATACGAAGGACCTAAAGGAGGTCCTGGCATGAGAGAGATGCTCTCCCCAACCTCCGCGATAATGGGAATGGGTCTGGGAGACAAGGTATCCCTTATAACAGACGGAAGGTTTTCGGGTGCAACAAGAGGAGCATGCATTGGACATATATCACCTGAAGCTGCAGCAGGGGGACCTATAGGGATAATAAAAGACGGCGATCAGATACTTATAGATATACCAAACAGAAAACTTGAGCTTCTCATACCTGAAGAAGAGTTTGAAAAAAGAATGAAACAGTTTAAACCAAAACAAAAGGAAATAAAGAGCAGATGGCTCAGAAGATACTCAAAACATGTAGCCTCTGCGAATAAAGGGGCTGTTTTAGAAG
>JALVEY010000167.1 GCA_027030485.1 Persephonella sp. | reverse complement strand
CTGGCGTAGTCGGGGGATTAATATCATCAACAGCTGTTTCTTATGAACTTTCAAAACTTTCAAAAAAGTACAGGGCTGTAACCTACTCGGCACTGTTCGGGATAATACTTGCATGGCTTGTTATGAATTTCAGGGTTTTATTTTTAAGTGGTGTTGTTAATCCAAAGCTAATGCTTTCAATTTTGTTTCCGATTGTGGCACTCTCAGTTGTCTACATAGGTTTAATTGTTTACATTTACACCAAAAACAGATCAAAGATAACAGAGTCTTCCCAGCAAGAAATACCTTTTTCAAACCCTTTCCAGATCACCTCTGCATTACAGTTTGGACTGATTTATGCAGCGGTTATTTTTGGGACAAAGGCACTGCAACATTTTTACGGAACAAAAGGTGTACTTCTTGCAAGTTTTCTCTCTGGGGTGATTGATGTTGATGCTATTACCCTTTCCCTTTCTACATTATCAAAAAATGGGGTTCTGGAAAGTATCATAGCATCAAAGGGTATTATCCTTGCCGTTGTTTCAAACAGCATATTTAAGTATATCTACATTTTTATATTTGGTAATAAAGAGGTTGTCAGATATATGACGCTGTTTATGGCTCTGACTGTTGTTTTAGGGTTTGGATTTATAATAATTCTTTAAATTTAAGGGCATTTTTAGGAGCATAAGCATAAAAATCGTTATTAAAATAAACAAAGAGGTTTTCTGGATTTTCTTTTTTTATCCAGTTAGCCCACAACTTTAGCTCGTCTTCAGAGTAGTCATACCTGTACCAGTTTTCCCTTCCATGAAATCTTATATAAACTGTGTCTGTTGTTTTTATTAGCTTTTCAGGAAGTTTAGGTGCACTGATACTGCAGAAGGTTATTCTGTTCAGGGAAAGGACAGAGAAAACCTCTTCATTCCACCATGATACATGTCTGAACTCAACAACATTAAGATATTCAGAGCTGAGGTTTTCTAAAATTCTGGTCAGATTTTCTTTTGAGTACCTGAAGCTTGGAGGCATCTGGAACAAAAATGCCCCTGTTTTTTCTTTAAGAGAATCAGAAACTACATTATAAAAATCCTGAATCTCATTTTTAACATCTTTTAGTTTTTTAATATGGGTTATATGTTTGTTTACTTTCACTGAAAAAACAAAATCATCAGGTGAATCCCTAAACCACCTTTTCATACTGCTTTTTTTGGGGAATTTATAAAATGTTGAGTTTATCTCAACAGTATTAAAAACTGAGGAGTAATATCTGAACCATTCTGAAGGTTTTAGATCCTCAGGATAAAATCTTCCTTTCCACCCCCAGTAAAAAAATCCTGAACATCCTATAAAATTTTCCATAATAAGTAAATTATAACTATAACCTAAAATTAAAGGAAGGTATTTAAAAATGCGAAATTAGTAATTAAATTTAATAATTTGTATTGTAAAAAATTAGGGAGCAGAGTTATGTGGTGGTGGTTTAACAAAAAAGGAACAAAGGAAAAAAACCTTGAAGAGACAAAACCTCAAAAAAATATTTCCCCTGAACTGAGATACCTTGAAGAAAAATTAAAAAAAGAGCAGATAAAAACTTCATTACTCGATAAATCTTGCGATCTTTTAGATGATGGAATAATAATTATAGGGGAAGATAAAAAACCAGTTAAAATAAACAGGGAAGCAGGAAGAATACTAAACCAGTTAAAGATCATTGAAGAAGATATTGAAAAATTAGGAGAAATCGCTAATGAAAGAGGATTCATAAAAACAGGAGATCAGTTTTTTAGATTAATAGAAAAAAGTCTTAACGGCAAAAAGATTATTCTTTTCCAGAAAACCACCATAGCAAAACAGTTAATAGATGATGTTGTGTGTGTTCTTGCTGAAAATACCGCAATAACCACTTACAATGTTGCAAAATACAAACTTCTAAGTGATATTTTGAACACATACACAGATATTAAGTTTAAAGATCTTATAGATAAACTGTCTGGGGAGAGCAAGGGTCTTCAAAACCTTAACCAATTTATAGATGGTGTAAAAAACAAAGTAGAAGAAAGCAAAAAAGTTCTAACAATCATACAAACCATATCAGAACAAACCAATCTTTTGTCCCTTAATGCTGCCATTGAGGCAGCAAGAGCTGGAGATGTTGGGAAGGGTTTTGCTGTTGTTGCAGATGAGATAAGACAGCTTGCATCAAAAACATCACAGAATGCTGAAGAGATAAGAAGAATAATTGAGGCGATTGTTGATTCTGTGGAAAAAACATCAAAAGCATCATCTAAAACATCAGTTATTTTAGCCAAGATCGTGGGTGAGTTTAAAGGAGAGTTTGAAAAATTGCATTCTTCAATAAGCAAAATCAATAAGTTTACATCTATAAAACCTGAAGAACAGCTTGAATCATGGAATAATGTCTTGAAAACTCAAGAGATCTATCCAGAAAAAAATCTTACCCTCTATCTTTATCTTTTACAAAGGATAATAGACCATTCAGTATATATGAAAAATCTTGCTGAGGTAATATCCGGAGAGTCGGATTGGACTCCATTACATTTTACAGAATGCCCTCTTGGGAAATGGTACTATACGTCTGGCAAAGATGAGGTATCCAGAATGGGAGATGAAGCTTTCAAAGAGTTTTTAGAAATAGAAGAACCTCACAAAGAGTTTCACCAACTTGAAGGCGAGATAATAAAAAACCTAAAAAAAGGGAATATTATTGATACTACAGAACTTAGTTTCAAACTTATAACAGTTTCTCAAAAGGTTGTTGAAAGCATAAGAAGATTAGCAAATACTGTAAAAAATTGTAGCGTGTGAAAAATTGTATCAATAACTGGCTCTAACTTTTTACAGCACTCACCTACAGGATCTTCAGACTTACAGCATACAGCAAGAATATCAACACCTGTCATCATATGGATAATCTCAGGGTTTTTTTCTTCAGAAGGATCACTGCCTTTGTATCCGTTCATTATAATACCTTTGATCTGGGCATTTATTGAATTCAGGGCATCTACAGTCAGAACGGTATGGTTTATAGTCCCCAAACCTGCCCTTGACACAATCAGTACCGGCAGGGAAGCCTCATACACAAGATCAAGATAAGTCAGAACATTACCGTCGGCTTCAGTTATAGGAACTTTAATACCTCCTGCCCCTTCAACAATAAGAAAGTCGTATTTTTTCCTAAGACTGTCCAGATGTAGAAGGATACGATCCATCTCTATCTCAACAGGCTCGTATTCCTGTGCGACAAGGGGAGAAACAGGCAGCCTGTATCTGTAAAGAACTGCCTCATCTAAAGCCTGACCTGTTATTTTAGACAAAAGGGAGGCATCACGGCAAACCGGATCACAGCCTGTTTCTACAGGTTTAAAATATCCTACATTTTTTCCTCTGTCTTTCAGCAGTTTTGCAAGGGCAGCACTTACAGTTGTTTTGCCGACACCTGTATCCGTTGCTGTAATGAATATAACCTTTGACAATTACTCCCTTGTCTCTTCCTTTTTGTCTTTTTTAGCACACTTTTCACAGCCGTTTTTTTCAGGATTTATAAGCCTTTTGTCCTTGTATCCGTCCTTTTCAAGGGTTTTGTAGCAGTCTGGACAGCCTTCCTTCATCTGTTTGCATGGACATGCAACACTGAATGAAAACAAAGAAAGAGAGATAAAAAATGCAAAAATTTTCTTCATCTTACACTCCTTTTTTAATATCTTCTAAAGTCTGTATGTTTATAAGATTAACCCCTTTTGTAATTCTTTTTATGAGACCTGTCAGAACTTTTTTCGGTCCAATCTCAAAAAATGTGTCAACACCCTCTGAAAACATAAACTGAACAGACTGCACCCATCTTACAGGAGAATAAAAATGTTCTTTCAGTTCCTTTCTGATAATATCTGATTCTGTTAGAGGTCTTGCTGTAATATTTGAGATTACAGGAACTTTAGGATCCTTTATCTGTATCTCATCAAGATACTTTCCAAACTCTTCAGCTTTCTCCCTGAGCAGTGATGAATGGGCAGGCACCGAAACAGCAAGGGGAACAACCTTTTTTGCACCTTTTTCTTTTAAAATCTCCATAGCCTTTTCAACAGCCTCTTTTTCTCCTGAGATTACTGTCTGCTCGGGAGAGTTGTAGTTGGCTATCTCTACCACTCCGGAAATCTCTTTTATAGTTTTTTCTATTTCTTCAGCAGGAAGTCCTATAATTGCTGCCATTGAGCCGACACCTTCAGGGACAGCTTCCTGCATAAGTTTACCTCTTATGTATGTTATCCAGACAGCATCAATTATATCCAAAGAACCCGAAGCAATAAGGGCAGAAAATTCACCAAGTGAATGACCGGCCGTGTAGTCCGGAGAGATGTCTGGTCTGATTTTTTTCAGAGCATAAAGGAGTGAGTATGATGTTAAAACAAGGGCAGGCTGTGTGTACTGTGTAAGGTTCAGTTTTTGTTCCTCCTCAAATATTATCTGTTTTAGATCAAATCCTAATCTCTCATTTACCCTGTGGTAAAGATCCTGTATCTCAGGAAAAGCCTCATAAACATCTTTTCCCATTCTAATCTGCTGAGATCCCTGCCCGGGAAACACAAACGCATTTCTTCCCATTTTTTCTCCTTTTTGCAGATATTTAAACAGTATTATACCTGATCATACTTTTAAAATCTTGAAGCATAAGAAGGACAAAAATAAAGAACCAAAACCTGCTGTATAAAAGGGAACATCTCCCCCAAATCTATCCCACAAAAACCCTGCTAAAGATGTTGATGCAAAAACAGAAAGACCTATCGCTGTGTGATATATACCGTAAGCCGTTCCTTTTAGCTTTTCCTGAACAAGATCCGATATTACTGCCCGTGAAACCACCTCGTTTCCTGCCATAAAAAGTCCGTAAAAAATAAAACCTATCCAGCCAAACACAGGGTGATTCAGTGTAAATATAAATGCTGTTGCAGAGAAAAGAAGGTATGTAATAGAAAGGGCGTAGCCCTTTCCAAATCTGTCAGAGAAAAAACCTGCAGGATAGCTTGAGAAAGCGTAAACGATGTTGTAAAGAAGGTAAACAGCAGGTATGAACCCTATTGATACGCCGATACTGTTTGCCTTCAGTATCATAAATGCATAATTCATACTGAAGACAGAAAACAAGACCTGAAGTGTAAGAAGTTTGTAAAAATCTAAAGGCAGTTCTCTGGGGGAGAATTTTTTTAATCTTTTTTCTGCTGCAGGTGGTTCCTTTACAAACACAATAAGTATTAACACAGAGATTACCGCAGGAAAAAAGGATACCAGGAATATTAATCTGAAAGTGCTTTCAGTCTCACCTAAAAAAAGTAAAAAGAAAAATGCCAGAAGGGTTCCAAAAACAGCCCCCAGAGTATCCATGCCCCTGTGAAAACCGAAAGATCTTCCGCTTTTTTCCTTCTGGGCATAATGGGAAATTAAAGCATCTCTTGGTGATGTTCTTATGCCTTTTCCTGTTCTTTCTATTACCCTTATGAAGAGAACATCTTTCCAGTTTCCGGCAAAATAAAGAAGAGGTTTTGTAAAGGCTGAAATTGTGTACCCTGCAACAACAACAGCCTTTTTTCTTCCAAGCCTGTCTGAGACATACCCTGAAAAAACTTTTAAAAAGCTTGCGGTAAACTCTGCTGCACCCTCAATAATCCCTATCTCAAATTTTGATGCTTTTAGGATATGATCAAGAAATAAAGGCAGAACAGGGAATATCATCTCACTTGAAAGGTCTGTCAAAAAGCTGACTATTCCTAAAAAGATTATGTTTTTGTTAATTCTTATCATATAATTAAGGTTATAGCCTTAAAGCCTTTCAGCAAGGAGGGACTAAAATGAAGAAGATCATACTTGAAGAAAGTGAGATACCAAAACAGTGGTACAACATTCTACCTGATCTTCCCTCACCTCTTGATCCGCCCCTTGACCCTGAGACAAAACAGCCTATAAGTCCGGAAAAGCTGAAAGCTCTCTTCCCTGAGGAATTGATACAGCAGGAGATGTCTGACAAAAGATGGATAGATATTCCCCCTGAAGTTCTTGATGTTTACGCTATATGGAGACCTACACCCCTTATAAGAGCCGTAAATCTTGAGGAATACCTTGATACCCCTGCAAAGATTTACTACAAATATGAAGGGACAGCTCCTCCAGGAAGCCATAAACCAAATACAGCCGTTCCGCAGGCTTACTACAATGCAAAGGAAGGAATTAAAAAACTGACCACTGAAACAGGTGCAGGACAGTGGGGAAGTTCCCTTGCCTTTGCAGGTCAGTACTTTGGAGTTGAAGTAAAGGTATACATGGTAAAAGTCAGCTACCTCCAGAAACCCTACAGAAGAGTTCTTATGGAAACATGGGGAGCAAAGGTTATTCCAAGTCCAAGCCCTTATACAAAATCAGGAAGAGAAATACTTAAAAAAGATCCTGACAACCCGGGCAGTCTCGGGATTGCAATAAGTGAGGCTGTTGAGGAAGCCCTTGAAAACGGCGACACCCATTACTCCCTTGGAAGCGTCCTTAACCATGTTTTGCTCCACCAGACAGTTATAGGGCTTGAGGCGAAAAAACAGCTTGCGAAGGTAAAACATTACCCCGATCTGATAATAGGATCTATAG
>JALVEY010000166.1 GCA_027030485.1 Persephonella sp. | reverse complement strand
TATTTTGATTTCACTTTCTTTTCATATTCTAATAATAAGATTAATACCCTGTTAGACCTTTTAAGGAGAAAAGATGGGATTTGTTAAAGGTATAATTGACGGATTTTTTTCCATATCCTTTATGCTTTTTCTATTGTTTGTTTTTGGTTTTTCCATAGGTTTTGCAACATTTATTGAGAATGATTTTGGTAGCGAAACAGCATGGGCTGTTGTTTATGGTGCTAAATGGCTTGAAGTGTTGATGGTTCTTTTAGCTTTGAACCTTGTCGGCAACATAATTAAATACAGAATGTGGCAGTTCAGAAAACTACCTGCTTTTTTGTTCCACCTATCTTTTCTTGTTATTTTTCTGGGGGCTTTTCTAACAAGATACTTTGGTTATGAAGGTGTAATGCATATAAGGGAAAATTCCCAGTCCAACAGTATTCTCTCTGCAGATGCTTATCTGCAGGTGAAAGCTGTATCAGACGGTAAAAAACTTGAAGAAGAAAAGAAAATTCTTTTGTCTGCTTTGTGGAAAGGGATTGTAAACAGGTTTGAGGAGAGTTTTGATATAAACGGTAAAAGTTTGATTGTAAGGTATGTGGATTACTATCCTATCGCAGAAAAAGTTATTGTTCCTGATAAGGAAGGAATTCCTTATATTTCACTGGTTTATCTAATTGATGATCAACCTGTTGAAAAGGTATTAAAGTATGGAGATATTTTTGATCTGGGAGGGTTAGTTTTTGGTTTTGGAAAAGCGGTAGATAAAAAAGGGTATGTTTATGTTTATCTCAAAGACGGTCAGTTTTACATTAAATCGGACAAAGAAATAAACTACTTTGAGATGCAGACTGAAAAAACAGGAAAAATTCCCCAGAAAACAGACAGCCTACTGGTAGAAAAAAGAATGTACATGATAGGGGATAAAAGATTTGTTGTAAAGCAGGCTGTCTCCTCCGGCAGAATTGATCTGGTACCCTCAACCTCAAAGATGGAAAACAGCTTACAAAAAAGTGTTCTTGTTGTTGAGGTTGAGTATGACGGGATCAAAAAAACTGTTAAGCTTTTAGGTGGAGGTTTCAGATCCTATGTGGTTGGTGAACCTGTCAATATTAAACTTAACGATCTTGAACTTACATTAAGCTGGGGATCAAAAATGATAAATCTGCCCTTTTATATATATCTAAAAGATTTTATTGTTAAAAGGTATCCAGGATCAATGAAACCCTCTTCTTACGAAAGTGATGTTATAGTTAAAGACCCTGTTAACAAAAAAGAGTTTGAGTACAAAATATACATGAACCACACACTTGAGTACGGAGGATACAAGTTTTTCCAGTCATCTTATGATCCTGATGAAAAAGGAACGGTCCTTTCTGTTAACCATGATCCAGGAAAAATCCCCACATATATAGGCTATTTTATGCTTGCGTTAGGTCTGCTTCTTAATCTTTTTAATCCTTACTCAAGATTTGGAAAGCTTGCCAGATTGAAGGTTGAAAAGCTTTTATCTGTGTCTGCAGTTTTCCTGATTTTGTTTTCAGGGCAGGCAAACTCACAGGAAAATCCACAAAACATCTC
>JALVEY010000165.1 GCA_027030485.1 Persephonella sp. | reverse complement strand
TTAAATTTGAGATTATTTTCAACATATTTTTTGCCGTAATCTATTTTTAGAAAACAGTCAACACATACAGGAAAGTTTTTCCATGCATTTTTTTTCTTAAAACCTGAAGTTATGTAGCATTCTTTGTCCAGAGTATAAAACCTGTATATCAATGAAGTTGTAAAAATTTCCTCTTTCTTCTCACCACAAATGCTACAAACTGCATCTTTTTTAGATATTTCTTTAATTTTTGTCAGATAATCTCCTAATAAAATTTTCTTGAAATCTGGATTTTCAACTTCATAAAGATATTTTCCATCTATTTTTAGGGTTAGTATTTTATTGTCTTTTGTCTGAGTATCTAACTCTTTTAGCTGTTTTATTATGCTTTCTTTGTTTTTGTTAAGTTCTTCATGGATTTTTTCGATTTCAGGGATATTTTTATGGTTTTCTAACCATCTGAGGAGTTTTTTTATGAAGGTTTTTTCTGCCTCAGTGATCCGTGAAGTAGGGGAAAAGTCAGGAGCGTTAGAACCTGATGCTCTTTTGTACAGATAGATATGGGGCTTTTCTCCTTTAAACTCCTCAACAGAAATTCCCTTAAAATTTAGATCTTTATCAAACTCCAAAGCCCAGACTATTTTGTATTTTCCACTACTGTCGGGGTTCTCAAGGAGAATATCTATCTCGGATCTGTTTTTCTTATCTAAAAGTATCTCTCCTATCTCCTTAAGTGCTGTTAGCATTAGCTAATTTCCTTTTTTAATTATTATTATAAATCTCTATCATTCCAAATCCCTGTGAGTTCTTTGCTCCTAAACCGGTATCATACACAGCTTTGAACATTTCTGGATCTGTTTTTATTTTGAAAGTTCCTTCATAAGCTTCTATTGGGAAGTCTTTATATTTAAAAAGAACTTTCCTGATCTTTCCTGCAGGTTGGATCTGGATTGGAAATTCATCTAATTTCTTTCCTGATAGAATTTCAAACTTTTTTCTTAAATTTTCGCTTATTAATTCCTGAAACTCAGGTTCTTGTGGGGAATAATAGCGATAATATTTTCTTTCGTTTTCAAATGTTCTGTAAACAGTTATTGGAGATAGGGTTCTGATCAGCATTTCTTCTTTAAATACTGGTGTTTTGATAGCCTCTATAGATCCTAAATATAGCTCATTTTTTCCTAATAAAATCCTGTGGCTTTTTAAAAGAAAATCTCCCCAATTTTTTGTAAATTCATCAACTCCGGAAGATATAAACAAAGTTATAGGCGTTTTATACTTTATTCTTTTTTTATTTTTTATGGGAATAAAGTGAGAAGACTGAATTTTTGAAAATGTAAAAAGTTTAAATCTTCTGCCGTTGTAAAAAAATCCCATTTCATGAAGAAAATCCGACAGTGGCTTTGGAAGACTTTTATAAAACATTCCTTGAACTGTTTTGTTATGGTGTAAAGGCAGTGTGATGTATTCCTGCTCTGAAACAAAAGATATTTTTAACCTCATACATCTCCCCCCTTACTTTTTATTATAGAAAAATATTTTCTGTATATCAATCTAAATATCTGAAATATAGAAGTTTTTAAAACTTGAGTCTGTCGATCGCAGATTTTTAAGGCTTAATTGAGATGAAATCTCACAGGAAAATCA
>JALVEY010000164.1 GCA_027030485.1 Persephonella sp. | reverse complement strand
CTGCAGGTTGCCTTATTGATCCTCCTGTATCAGAACCAAGTGCAGCAGGAACTATACCTGCCCCAACGGCAGCAGCAGAACCACCTGAAGACCCTCCCGGAACCCTTTCATAATCCCACGGGTTTTTTGTTGGGAAAAATGCAGAATTTTCTGTTGATGACCCCATCGCAAACTCATCAAGATTTGTTTTTCCCGTCAGTATGTATCCCTGTTTTTTCAGTTTTTCAACAACTGTTGCATCAAACGGCGGGATATAGTTTTCAAGTATTTTTGATGAACATGTTGTTCTAATACCTTTTGTTGAGATGTTATCTTTTACGGCTATAGGAAGACCAAAAAGATCAGGTACCTGATCAAGTTTTTCCAGTTCTTCGTCCCTTTGTTTAGATTCATCAAGGGATTTATCAATAAGGTTCGTTACATAGCTGTTTATATTTGGTTCAATCTCTGATGTTCTTTCTGAAAAAGCGTCAACTATTTCCGAAGGTTTAACCTGTTTAGATTTTACAAGATCTGAAAGTTCTTTCAACCCTAACTTCCTAAGCTCCATCTTTCACCCCTTAAAGCTCATGTTCTTCTGGCGTTGCCGGTGGTGCCGGTCTGGGAGAGGGGGATATACGGTCAAAATATTCTTTATATCTTCTATCAACAAGATCTTTATTTTTCTCTGCCTCTTCTGCATGCTTTTTACACAAAGTTGTCCATGGAACAGCCTCAAGCCTGTCTTCTTCTATCTTCTCTCCACATACCTCACAATAGCCATAACTTCCCTGTTTCATTCTCTCAAGAGCCTGATCAATCGCTCTGAGAATTTCTATTTCTATATCTTCAAGCTCACCAAGGACGATCTCAGTGTAATCTATCCTTGCATAATCTTCAAGATCTTCTGGTATAGTTAAACCTTCATCTGTTAACTTTTTTATCGTTTCTTCCTGTTTCAAATACCTGTCAAGTATCTGTCTCTTTTTTTCAAGCAGCATCTTTCTAAACTTTTCTATCTTTTGTCTGTCCATTACAGAAGAACCTCCTGATTATCTTAATTTAAATTTTCTCAGAAAAAAGAAATGTTGTCTATAGCTTCATGATAAAATATTTCCATTAGTAAAAAAGAGGTAAATTAATGTCAGTTAAGGTTCTTTTTTATTTTCCGCTTTTTATTCTTGGATTGTTAGCAGGTTTTTTCTACTTTACCCACCTGTTTAAAAGTGTCAACATGTATGGAACAGAAAAAGGAAAGGTTTTAAGGAGTATGTTTTTAAGACTTCCTATACCCATTATCGCAGCTCTCATCGGAAGTGCTGCAGGTGTGGGAGGTATAGTGTCTGTTCTTTTAGGTTTTACGGTATTTCAGATATATTTTCTTATAAAGGTTGGAACAAAACTGAAGAAAGAGGTGGAAGAAGAGGCTGAAAGGTTTGCTAACCAGGAGAAAACCGAAGAGGACTGATGGAAAAAACATTTTTTATTGTAGCATCATTTATATTCGGGACAATTATTGGAAGTTTTCTTAATGTAGTTATTTACCGGCTCCCAAGGGGAAAATCCATTGGAAAACCTGCTTTTTCCTTTTGCCCTTCCTGTGGAAACAGAATTAAGTGGTACGACAATATTCCCCTTGTTTCTTATCTTGTTCTAAAAGGAAAGTGTAGAAACTGTAAAAGTTCTATCGGTTTTAGATACTTCCTTGTAGAATTACTGACAGGGATAGGTTCTGTTTTTTCATATTTGAAAACCGGTATTTCCTACGAATATCTATTTGTTTTCTTATTTGTTGGGATTATGATAGCAATAACATTTATTGATCTTGAATTCAGAATAATACCGGATCAACTTAATTTCTTAGGTTTTATTGCAGGAATTGCTTACTCCTCATTAAAAATGAACATTTTAGATAGCATTGCAGGTGTTTTTGTTGGGGCTGGTTTTTTGTGGGGAATAGCCTACTTTTATCTCAGATTTAGAGGTATTGAAGGGCTTGGAATGGGCGATGTTAAGATGATGGCTTTTGTAGGAGCTTATCTTGGATGGTTTGGAGCTCTATTTACAATTTTTGTAGGTTCTTTTATAGGTGCTGTTGTCGGTATATTAGGAGCTTACATATCAAAATCTGAAGATAAAGGAAAATTTGAGATACCATTTGGACCTTTTCTGGCGTTTGCATCTGTTATTTATCTTTTCTTTGGCGAGTATATAAAAGAGTGGTATCTTGGGGGTATGATGTGAATTATAAGATAAAGTTCAAGGTATGGCTTGAGAAGGATAAGGATATTATTATGGGTCTTGGAAGGGATAAACTCTTGAGAGAAATAGAGAGGTTAGGTTCAATTTCAAAGGCGGCGAAAGAGGTTGGGATGTCTTACAAAAAGGCATGGAGTTTTATAAAAACGATGGAGGATAGATTAGGGGTAAAGCTAATAAACACCCGAAGAGGTGGTAAGGGTGGTGGAGGAGCAACCTTAACAGAGGAAGCTAAAAAACTTCTTAATGATTTTGAAAAAATAACAAAAGAATTTGAAAAATTAACACATAAATTGTTGAATCATGAATGAAAAAATAATTGATCTTAGGAGATTTTATTTCTCTTTTTTGTATGTATCTTTCATTTATCTGGGAGTTTTAATTCTGCTTTTAGGAAATAATGTAAAACCTTCCGAGCCTGACTTAACTACACAAACATTAATTGGGTTTACAGGAGTTATTCCTGCTGTTATTTATTTTTTAAAGAAATCTAAATATATATTTGAAAAAAAATTATACATTAAACTTCTTATTTTCTGCCAAATTCCTTTAATTGTTGGGACGGTTTTGTCTTTGATCCATCTAAACTATATATATTTCCTAATATCTTACCCTATATTTATAACAGGTTGTTTAATATTGACACCTACAAAAAAGTCTGTAAAGGGGAAAAGCTAATGGATTGGACAAACCAGATTGAAAAGTGGAAAAGAGAGGGAAAAAAAATAGTATTCACAAATGGTTGTTTTGACATTATTCATGTAGGTCATATTGATTATCTTGAAAAGGCAAAATCTCTTGGAGATGTTCTTATTGTAGGATTAAATAGTGATGAATCAATTAAGAGAATAAAAGGGAAGGATAGACCTGTAAACATTCAGGAATACAGAAAAAGGGTTTTAGAGGCGTTAAAACCTGTAGATTTAGTTATTATTTTTGAGGAAGATACACCTGAAAGGCTTATAAAAGAGATAAAGCCTGATGTACTGGTAAAAGGTGGAGACTGGAGTGTTGAAAATATTGTAGGTGCAGATTTTGTCAGATCTTATGGGGGTCAGGTTAAAACTATAGATTTTGTTTATGATATATCAACTACTAAAATAATAAAAAAAGTTAAAAGCTCAGGAAAATAGATTGAGTATCGCAAATTACATCACTGTTTTTAGGATATTTCTAATCCCTGTTTTTATTATTTTCTTAGGTTATGGAAAGCCTTTATATGCCCTCGTTGTTTTTATGGTTGCAGGCCTTACAGATGCTCTGGATGGTTTTATCGCAAGAAAGTTTAATCAGATAACCACTTTAGGAAAAATTTTGGATCCTATAGCAGATAAGGCTCTGTTAATAAGTAGTTTTGTTTTTATCTATGTATCAGACCTTCCTGTTAAATTTCCATACTGGTTTGTTGTGATTGTGATAAGTAGAGATGTTTATATTCTTTTGGGTAGTGCATTGATTTATTTACTAAAGGGTTATCTGGATGTCAGACCTTCTATTTTTGGTAAAGCAACAACTTTCTTCCAGATACTTTCTGTAGTGGTTGTGCTGGTGGCAAATATAATCCAGATACCAGAGCTTGCTGTAGAGTGCTGTATATATACTGCTGCATTTTTTACAGTGCTTTCAACTATTACATACACTTACGATGGTATTCAGCATTTAAAGTGAGTTTTTATAGCTGGAAAACCCTCTGAAAACCTGGTTTTTTATTAAAAGGTTTACTTTTTTCGTTAAATGACCATACCATAATACTATGGTTAAAATAAAAAACAATAAACATTCTAAAGTATAGAAAACCTGTTTTAAAAGGCAAAGTTAAAGAAAAACTAAAAGAGCTGATTTTTGAAATAGCTGATGAGTACAGATTTGACATATTAGCATTAGAAATAATGACAGACCATATACACCTGCTTGTATCAGCTCCACCAAAATATGCACCTGCAACAAAAGAATTCCCAAACTTAAAAAACAGTTTAGAAAAGGACATCTATGGACACCTTCTTACTACTTAGGAACTGCTGGTAATGTATCGGCAGATACAATTATAAGGTATATTGACAATTTTCAAATTGATTGAGCCGAAAGGCGAACAGCCTCTCTGAGAAGCCACCGACAGATCTACACTCTATGGAGTAATTTAGTCGGTGTGTAGTTCACAATATAGATCAGTAATCAATTCCCTTTTTTGCTGGAATACCTTTTTTGAAAGGATGTTTTATTTCTTTCATTTCTGTAGCAAGATCTGATATTTCTATTAGCCAGTCAGGGCAGTACCTTCCTGTAAGAATAAAATCAGCTTTTCCCCTGTACTCTATAAGCAGTTTTTTTAAAATGTTTTCGTCAACAAGACGGTAGTGGAGGGCGACACATATCTCATCAAGTATGTAAAGATCGTATTTTTCCCTGAAAACACAATTTTTAACAAACTCTATTCCTTCCTGTGCAAGTCTGAAGTCAATGTCTGAAAAAGGTTTAAAACCTTTTTTTTCAAGCTCAGGTCTTTTTTCAAGTTCCTCTTTCGGAAGGTAAAAACCTTTTCTGCCGAAACTTTCTATATCAAAATTTTCCAGTTTGCTTAACACATTGTACTCAGAAGAAAGCTCTTTAATTTTCATAAACTGAACCATCAGAACCTTCAGACCGGCTCCTACTGCCCTTATACCTGTACCCACTGCTGCTGTTGTTTTTCCTTTTCCATTTCCTGTAAAAACATAAATCATAGCTCACACACGCTCCATCCACATACAGGACATTTTTTGCATCCTTCCATATTAACAAGAGGTGAACCGCAGACGGGACATTTCTCAATACCTTCTTCCTGTTGCAGTTCCTCCTCCTTTTCAGGTGAGAAACTTCCTGCTTCTTTGTATATTGTGGGACCTTTTGCTTTAACATCTTTCAGCGGTGTCAGCTTTGTTTCTTCTTTTTTCTCCTCTTCAAGCCCTGCAATATAAACCCCTTTTATTGATTTGTATCTGTAAACTGTTAACCCTTTACAGCCAAGTGCATGGGCAAGCAGATAAGCCTTTTTCATATCTTCAACGGTTGCGTTTTCTGGAAAGTTTATCGTTTTTGAAACTGAAGAATCCGTCCATTTTTGAACAGAGGCGAGAGCCTTAACATGATCTTCTGCTGATATATCCATAGATGTTACGAAAACTTTCTTCCATTTATCAGGTATGTATTTTATATTCTGAATACTTCCTTCATTTCTTGATACATCTTTTATAAGATAATCATCAAAAAGCCCCTCCCTCTCCATAGTTTTCTCAAATACAGGATCAACATAATAAAATGTTCCAACTGTTACCTTTTTTTCATAAACAAGGCTGAAAACAGGCTCAATTCCTGAAGAGGTTCCGGCTATCATGCTTATTGATCCTGTAGGGGCAACAACGGTTGTAAACGCATTTCTTAAGCCATGTTTTTTTATCTTTTTTACAAGACCTTCCCAATCAAGATTCCAGCTTTTTTTATCTTCAAAACCTTTTATAGGAAGTTTTCCTTCAGGATAGAAGCTTTTGCTGTAGGTGGGAAATTTTCCCCTTTCTACCGCCCTTTCCACTGACTGCTCTTTTGAGTAGTAATTCACAAACTCCATAACCTTTTCCATCCATCTTCTTCCTTCCTCGCTGTTGTAAGGAACTTCCAGTTCAAAAAGCATATCTGCAAGCCCCATAATACCAAGACCTATTTTTCTGTTTTTAAGGGTGGTTTTTTCAATGTCAGGAAACGGATATTTGTTTATGTCAAGAACATTATCAAGGAATTTTGCTGCTGTTTTTACAGCTTTTTTAAAATCTTCCCAATCAAAATATACCTTCCTTTTTTCCCCATCGTACTCCTCTTTTATAAATGCCCACAGATTAAGAGAACCAAGATCACAGCTTTCGTTAGGATAAAGAACAACCTCACCGCAGGGATTGGTTGCATATATCCTGCCGAAAGCTTTTAAAAGGGGGTTGTACCTGTTAATGTTGTCATCAAAAAGTAGTCCCGGCTCAGCAGACTCCCAACCCTGATAAACTATCATATCAAACAGTGATCTGGGGTTAACTTGCTTCCATACGCTCCCGTCTCTTGGGTTTACAAGTGGATAGGGTTTGTTTTCTCTGTAATAATCCCAGAAATCCTCCTTTATAAAAACTGATATATTAAAGTTTGTAAGCTGTCTGTTTCCTTTTTTAGCAACAATAAACTCCTCAATGTCAGGATGATCCGAGTTCAGTATTCCCATGTTCGCCCCTCTTCTGACGCCTCCCTGCTTTATAACATCTGTCATCTTGTCGTAAAGGGTCATAAATGCTATGGGTCCTGAGCTTTTGCCGTGGGTTGTGCTTATGTAATCACCCTTTGGTCTTAGCTTTGAAAAGTTGTACCCGCACCCACCTCCAGCTTTAAAAATAAGGGCTGCTCTTTTAAGTGTTTCCATTATTGAAAGTATTGAGTCTTCCATATCAAGGACAAAGCATGCCATTCCCATTCCAAGGGGATTTCCAAAGTTAACAAGAACAGGTGTGTTAGGCATAAATTTTTTGTGGGTCATCAGATCAAAGTATTCCCTTATCTCGTTCTGGTAGTTATCAAACTCTCCTTTTTCAAGCA
>JALVEY010000163.1 GCA_027030485.1 Persephonella sp. | reverse complement strand
TTCTCCACAACTCAATCTTTATAATTGACAAAAACGGGAACATTCTGGATCACTACAGCAAAATAAAGCTTGTTCCATTTGGGGAGTATGTCCCATTTCCTTTTGGGGCTTTTAAACCTCTTTTTCCTTATCTTCAGGGATACGATTTCATGCCGGGAAGGGATAAAAAGCTTCTGGAATTTAATCAGTTTAAAATAGTTCCTTTGATATGTTATGAAGTGATATTTCCTGTCTTTGTTGCAGATTTTTCTAAACACGGAAACATCATTGTGAATGTAACAAATGACGCATGGTTTGGAAAAACAGTTGCACCCTTTCAGCATTTTGAGATGGCAAGGGTTAGAGCCATTGAAAATGGAAAATATCTCGTAAGGGCAGCAAATACAGGAATTTCAGCTGTTATTAATCCTGTGGGGGAAATTGATTACTCTCTTGGACTTTTTGAAAAAGGGATAATACTTGATACAGTGTATCTAAACGACAGCCTGACATTCTGGAACAGGTATTATCACATTATTTTGATCTTATTCTTACTACTGTTTATTTTTAGTGTTGTTCTGGATAAGAAAACTTTTAGATAAGATTTAGATATGCAGTTTTACTTAAAATAACTATCAGCTTTTCTTAATGCATCATCAAGAAATCTCCTGAAATTTTCCTCCTTTACGGCCCCATAAATTATTACCAGTTTCTTTCCCTTAGGTGTTATTATATATGTTGTCGGCGTTCCCGGAACAGGAAACCTGACAAAATTCTGTTTGTGTCCTGGATATATAGGAAAATCTGGGTCAGAAAAATCCCCTTTGTCAGAATCAATAACTATGCCTATAAAACTGAATTTTTTTCTATAATCTTTTTCCCTCAGAACCTTCTTTATGACAGGAAGTTCTTTCATACATGAACTGCAGGAATATGCCAGAAAATTAACAACTATCAGTTTATCTTCAGGCAGCGGTATTGGATTTGAGTTTTTGTCAACAAGTATGTATTTATGCAGATCCTTTTTTTCTGCCTTTTCTTCCCTCTGACAGGACAGGTTTGCAAGAGCAAAAACTACAAAAAATAAAAAAATTCTGATCATACCCTTTCCTGAACCCTCATAACTTTTCCAAAAAGTTCAAGAGCCTCAACGACATCTTTTGGAACCTTTGTTGTCCTCTCATCTTTACCGTCTCTCAGTACAACTTTTCCCTCCTCTTCTCCAATATACTTAAACAGTCCCCACTGACCTTTTTCCCTGAAAAGAACTATATCTCCTTCAGTAGGCTTCAAGGGGGGAATTTTACCTATCAAAGTCCACAGATTTCTGATCTTTACCCAGAAAACATTTTCTTTAAAGTTCTCAACCTGTTCCACAAGCATCAGGGGTGTTTCAATATCTGGAAGTTTATCCATTGTGTTCTCATCAATAAGCTCATATGCTTTCAGAAAAACGGTTGGTATTTTTCTTTCCATCTATTCCTCACATGTGTGGGCTTTTCTCAGAGGTATAAGAGCA
The DNA here is from genome assembly GCA_027030485.1 of Persephonella sp. GTDB lineage: Bacteria > Aquificota > Aquificia > Aquificales > Hydrogenothermaceae > Persephonella_A. The sequence continues at coordinate 55,577 of JALVEY010000163.1, read as the reverse complement.
TTTCTCGTCTGTTCTTTTAGTATGTTTATTGATTGGGCTGTCATAAAAAATGCATGCTCAAGGTTTATTATAGCAGCCTCAAGATCTCTATCTTTTGTGCTGAATCTGAGCTGTCTGAACTGTTTGTGAAGCTCGTCAAGGTTTGTCCCAAGCTCATAAGCAAGGGTAAAGGTTTTCATAACAAGCTCATCTATCCTCTGCTTTTCCTCTTTTGTCATTTTTTCCTCCTACTTTTTACTTCCGCACACGTAACACACGCCTGTTTCTGTCCTTGCCCAGTGCCTTGTTCCTGCTGGAAGGTCAAGTCTGTCGCCCGCTCTCAAAATTACCTCACCTTCTTCTGTTCCCATCAGGATCTCTCCTTTATAAACCCATCTTACTTCCTGATATGGGTGGGTGTGCCAGTCATAAAATGAACCTGCTTCATCGCACCATGTGAAGATATTAGAATACCCTTCTGATTCAAGCTGTTTTACAATCTCCTCTATACTTGTTTTTCCTGTATGCTGCAGATTCATCTTTTCCCTATAATGCTCCATGTTTCATGGTCTATATTGTGGAGTATGTACTCTGGTGCTTCTATCTCTATTATATATTTACCGTCAATAATGACAGGGTCTCCTTTTTCATCTGTTTTGAATCTGACCTGTCCTGTTTTGTGGCCTTTCTTGTAAAACTCAATAATGTTTTCCTTTTTTACAACCTCTGTTACGCCATGCATGTTCATCTGCCGGACAACAACATCATCAACAAACTTTTTGTCTGATATGGAAAAAACCCTCTGCCCTAACCTTTCATGAAAATATTTGTCATTCAGCCATACAAGAAATGCAAAAATAATAACAGATGTATCAATTATACCAAGTGAAACAGCGTATTTTTTCGGCAGGACAAAGAATGACAGGATTGTGAAAAGCGTAAAAATTAAAATTGAGAAAAAAATAACCCTGCCTATACTCATATTTCAATCCCTTCAATAATATATTATCTCCACATCTTTAGGGATATTAATGTACAATTTCAGAGGTTTTTTACTATATTTAAAATCATAAAAACTTATCTCCATCCTGTTCCCCTCTTTATCCCACACAATCATCTGGTCAACTGTTAAATTTTTTTTAAGAATTAACTCAACATTTTTTATCCGTGATTTGCCCTTTACCCTTAAAATCAGATCAATAAAATCCCCTTTTGAAACTTCTTTTTCAACATTAAAAAGTGATTTAAGCCCTTCCTCTGATATAAAAGCCCTGAATATCCTCAGCAGGAAAAACTGATCTGTCAGGTTAGACTTGATAACCTGTTTGTCTTCTGGGGTGTAAATTGTTAGCTGATCTTTATCTAAGAAATAGATCTGTTTTATTGGCTTTTCATAAATTATTTTTATCTTCTGATCTTTTGTTATAAATATTTTTCCTTTAAACTCCTCAGGCTGTTCAAGATCAGGCATGTATGTTCTCTGGAAAAAGTCTGCCTGTATTGATGAGACATCTTTCAGTTTTTCCTGAAGGTCATCTAAAACTCCTCCAAAAGAAAAAGAAAAAACAATAAGAAAAAAGGCAACAAACTTAAACATAATCCACCTTAATAAAGCCACATGGCAAGTTTCTTTCTGTACTCTTTCGTCAGAGGACTGCTCTCACCTAAGAGGTTAAAGACAGCAACCATTGATTTTCTTCCTGCCTCATCTTTGTATTTTTTATCAAGCTGAACAACCTTCAGGAATTTATCAAGGGCTTCCTTATATTTCTCCTGAAGGGTAAGACATGCCCCCTCTTTAAGCAGTTTGTCAAGCTCATTCTCAGGTTTCATCTCTTCACACCAGCTTTTAAAATTTATAAGCTCCTTTAATGCCTGAGCTTTTGAGAAGTACTCTTTGTGGTACTCTTTTATGGAGTTTAAAAGTTCCTGAGCCTTATCAAGTCTTCCCTCTCTAATAAAAAACTGGGCAGCTTCAATTGATATTTTTTTGTTTTCAGGGTATTCATTAAGAAGATTCTCATAAATCTCCTCTGCCTTAGACAGATTTCCTGCCATAAACTCCATTTTTGCCTGATCAAGTAGTTTATCTGCCTCAGATTTTATGTATTTTGACAGAACCTCTCTCAGCTTAGGTTCAGGTAGCGCACCTACAAACCTTTCAACCTCTTTTCCGTTCATGAATATCCTCACATCAGGTATTCCGCTTACACCAAACTCCTGTGCTATGTGTGGATTTTCATCTGTGTTTATTTTTGCAAGAACAAAGCCGTACTCCCCTGAGAGCTTTTCTAAAAGCGGTTTTAAAACCCTGCAGGGTCCACACCAGGGAGCCCAGAAATCTATAACAACAGGTCTTTCATAAGATTTTTCAACAACTATCTCCTCAAAGTTTTCATCTGTAACATCGTATATCAGACCCATTTTTTACCTCCTTTTACAGTATTCGTATATATAGATAATATAAGTTTTTAGTCCAATTTTCAAATAAAATATGCGTGAAAGATGCTAAGATCTTACCTTTTCTCTGAGCTTGCAGACACTGCATATATCTGTAAATGAAGGTTCTCCACATACAACACAGGTTTTTAGCTGTTCTTTTTGTTCATGCTGTTTTAGAACAGGATACATCTTTTTTAAAAAGTTTGTATAAAACTGTAGTTTTGTTCCCGGGTGTTTCTCCTCCAGCTGTGAAAGTATCTCTTTGTACTCAATTGATGAAGCTCCTTCAGAAAATGGGCATTCATACTCAATATACTCAATACCATTAAAAAACGCATAAAGGGCTGACTCCTTTTCTGTGATTTTGCACAGAGGCTTTACCTTTCTTATAAATCCTCCTTCCTCCTTCAAAACAGGATACTGTCTTTTTAGATAATCAATATCCCAGTGGAGGGTATTCCCGAATAAAACTGCAGCCTCGTCATCAAGGTTGTGTCCTGTGGCTATTATGTTATAGCCTAATTTTTTTGCATACCTGTTCATGTAGTATCTCTTTACAGTTCCGCAGGCTGAGCAGGCAGGTCTGTTTGTTGCTCTGTCTATCTGTGGTATAGGTGCTATCTCATCTTTAAGTGAAACGATATGAAGGGTTTTTCCCACTTTTTGTGCAAACTGGAGTGAAAGCCTCTTGCTGTCCTGTGAATACTCATCAATCCCAAGGTCTATATAAAACCCATCTGCCTCATACCCAAGCTTTACAAGGGCGTTCCACAGAGACAGGCTGTCTTTACCTCCGGAAACAGCCACAAGTATTCTGTCTTTTTTTGAGAACATTCTGAACTCTTTTACTGTTTTTTCAACTCTTTTTTCAAACCAGTCAACAAAATGTTTTTTACACAGGGCAAGCCTGTGGTGTGGAAGGAAAACAACAGCCTTATCCTTCTGCCCTTTCGCCTTACAAACGGTGCATCTGGTTCCTTTTTTCAGTTTTTGCATTTGAACTCCTGTAAATCTTTTTGAAAAAATAATTATATATTTTGTGAAGAGATTTCAAATATTGGTTTTTTACACCTTAAAGTCAACCTTTGATACAAAGCCAACATCAAGATTTTCCTTAAGGTATATCCCAGACTGGGAAAGCTGACCGTTTTTATATGGGAAATATGTTTTTAAGTTTTTCAGATATACTGCCCCCACCCCTAAGTCCTTCAGGCTGTAAATTCTGTCATGTGATGGGGTTTTGATCCATACACCAAGTCTGCTGAATATACTGTCATTTTCGTCTATCCAGCTGTTTCTGTCCTCGTCGTATCCTGAGAGTTCCTTGAAACCATCTCCTGTTTTTGTACCAAAAAGCTCACTGCCGTTGTCAATCCTGCCGTTCCCATTTTTGTCAAAAACAAGAAAACCTCTTCCCTCTCTTAAAAGAGGTATATGTTCATTTTTCCCGTCGCTGTTTATATCAAACTCAAAGTATTTGTCAGACAGAAGATCAGATATATCCCCGTCAAAATTAATAATAAGAGGATCAACAACTGCAAGGTTTCCAGCTTTAACATTAAGGTGCTCCACCTGAAGTTCCGATCTGCTGATTTCAAAAGAAAGGACAAATTTAACCTGTCTGCCGTCTTTTGTTTTAATGTAGCCTTCAGCCTGAAATTTGACATAATCCTCCTGATAGCTGACTTTTCTGTAATCCAATTCCATACCTGTTTGTGGTACATCTACAGGCTCAATTTCGGAAATACTTTTTCTTAGATTAGAAAGAGATACTACTTTTATTTTTTTACCTGTTATTTTTTCTATCAGGATGCTTATTAATAAAGATTCTAATTCTTCAGATGTTTTACTTCCTTTTGAAAGATCTATTTTTGATATGTCAAGTTTTAGTCTTTGTACAGATATGTTAACTTCATTAAGTTGATCATTATTTTGTGTTATAACTTTTATAGATACATTTTCAAAGGAAAAGTTTATATTTCTGCTATCTAAAGTCAGATCAATATTATGTTCGTCTATCTTCATTTTAAGACCTTTAGACAGTTTTAGAGTTTATTATCGTTATAATTCGTTCAGTTTTTAAGTTGTTGGTTTTAATTAGATTTTTCCACCTGAAATCGCATTGACTACTTTTATATCATCCTCAGGATTGATCAGTTCATCTTCCTGAACAAGTTCACCATTTTTAATAACAAAGGCATATTCTGAAGACAAACCAAGAGCCTTAAGTATATCTATAGCCCTTACTCTCTTTTTATCTATTCTTATAACTTGTTCTTTTCCTCTGTATTTTACCTTTAAATCCATATTAAACCTCCAGATAAATTTTTGTTCATAAAGTTTAAGACAGATGTCAGAGGTTGCAAAGTTATTAATAATTATTTATATTAGGCTTATATTAATAACGGTGGGCTATAAAAATTTATGCATTATCAAACAAAGGATCTAAAATTACTATATGTCGAAAACTCAGAACAGACCAGAAAAGAAACAATTCCCATCCTCAATAAATTTTTTAACAAAGTGATTGTTGCTGGAGATGGCGAAGAAGCCTTGCTTCTGTACAAAAAAGAAAACCCTGATCTTATAATAACAGACATAAGTATACCTCTCCTATCTGGTATTGACTTTACAAAAGAAATAAGAAAAAAAGACAAAGATATTCCTATCATAATTTTGTCAGCTCACACCGATACAGAATATTTAATAGAAAGCATAAAAATTGGTATAGATGGCTATATCTTTAAACCTATCAATCTCAACCAACTGGAAGAAACATTAAAAAAAATAACAGAAAGGCTATCACTTAAAAGAGAGCTTGAAAACAATATAAACCTTTTGAAACAGTATCAGGAAGCGGTAGACAGGCTATTTATCGTAACAAAGACAGATCCCAGAGGAATTATAACATATGTAAACCAAAAGTTCTGTGATATATCAAAATACTCAAAACAGGAGCTTATTGGAAAACCACACAACATCGTAAGACATCCAGATGTACCAAAAACTTTTTTTAAGAATATGTGGAAGGTTATAAAAGAGGAAAAAAGAACATGGAAAGGTATTGTAAAAAACAGAGCAAAAGACAGATCCACTTATTATGTGGATACAGTAATAACACCTATTTTTGATAAGAATGGGGAAATAAAAGAATATATTTCTATCAGAAAGGATATTACACAGATTATGAACCCCAGAAAAAAGTTAGAAAACATACTTGTATCTAAAAATAACTCTATAGTAGCGATAATAAACATAGACAATTTCAAATATATTGAAAAAATTTACGATATTAAAACCATACAGGATATAGAAAACAAAATTCTCAGCCTCATAACAAAAAATATTCCTGAAAAATGTAGCTTTAATGAGATAGTTAATTTTGGAGACGGTGAGTTTGTTCTTGCAAAAGATATAAAACAGATAAACAACAGGATAATCAAAATGACTATTAATAATCTCAGAGATCTTCAGGAAAAAATTCAGAAAGCCAGTTCAGAAATGCTTGACTACGAATTAGATATTAGCGTTAGCATTGCTTATGGTAAAAATGCTTATAAAATAGCAAAGTATGCCCTGACCCAGATGGACAAAATTAACACAGATTTTATTATGGCAAACGAACTTGAAACAAAAATAAAAGAAGAAGCAGAAAAAAACTTAAGGATCTTAAAACTAATAAAATCCTCCATTGAGAAAAATAGAATAATGCTTTACTTTCAACCTATAGTAAGCAATAAATCTGGAAAAATAATCAAATATGAATCTTTAATAAGATTAATAAAAGAGAATGGAGAGGTTGTGTCCCCCTCTTATTTTATAGACCTTGCAAAAAAAACAAAATATTATCCCCATATCACATCCTCCGTTGTAGAGCAGGCTATAGAAGCCATCAAGCTATTGAACAAAGAAATAAGCATAAATCTATCAATGATTGATATAGAAAAAGATAATATAAGATCACAGATTATCTCCTTAATAGAAAAAAACAAAAGCCTTACAGATAAAATAACATTTGAAATTTTAGAAGACGAAAACATTAAGGATTTCAAAGTAGTAGAAAATTTTTTAAAGTATGTAAAGAAATTAGGGGTTAAAATAGCTATAGACGATTTTGGAAGCGGATACTCAAACTTTGAAAGACTTCTTAATTATTATCCTGACATGCTCAAGATTGATGGTAGTTTGGTCAAAAATATACAAAACAACAGATTTTCCCTTAATCTTATTGAAACTATAGTTCTTTTTGCAAAAAGACAAAGGTTAAAAACTATCGCAGAATTTGTCGAGAACAGGAATATTTATGAAATCTTATCAAAATTAGGAGTTGATTACTCGCAAGGCTTTTATTTTGGAAAACCAGAACCGATAGAAAATCTGCTTAAAAAATATCACAAAGAATAACAAAAATTACCTTAGAAGAAAATCCATTAGTATTTTTTTATGATCAAAAACAAGTCTGTCAAAAGGTATATCCTCAAGTCTATAAATATTTACTTTTTTGGCATCACTTTTAGCTTTTGGAATTCCATAAGCTTTACAAACAAAAGCTATAGAAACCGTATGAAACCGTGGATCCCTTTGAGGATCTGAGTATACTCCCAAAAGCCTGATTATCTCCACATCCAGATCTGTTTCTTCTTTCATCTCTCTGACAACAGCCTGTTCTACTGTTTCCCCCACATCAACAAAACCACCTGGAATGGCAAGACCTAAAGGGGGATTTTTTCTCTCTATCAAAACGATACCTCTAAAATTATCATTCTGACCAAAAAGCTGGATAATTCCGTCAACAGCCAAATAAGGGGTTTTTATTCCCATCATTCAATCAGTATATCTTCCAGTTTTTCCCTATTTATTTTAACAACAGTTCTTTCTATTATAAGACCTTCCTTTTTCATTTCCTTAAGAGTTCTTGAAAATGTTTCAGGTGTAACATTCAGTATTGATGCTATCTTATTTTTGTTCAATTTAAAAAAAAGATCCTCATGCTCTTTTAAAAATTTTGCTATCTTTTTTCTAACATTTTTTTCAACAAGATTTTCACAGTACTCGTAATTTTTCTTTATTTTATCTGCCATGTACTGGATTATCTCAAAAGATAAATCAGAACTTTTTCTGACAAGATTTAAAAACTCATCTGATCTAAACTTAATAATTTCTCCATCTGTTTCCATCTCCGCAGAAAAGGGAAAATCTATCCTTTTAAAAACGGCAAACTCTCCAATAAAAGCCTTTGGTAAAATGTAATTTAGGGTAACTTCCTTACCATTATTTGCTGTTGTTTTATAAATCTTCACAACACCATTAATTAGGTAATAAACAAAATCAGGTTTATCTCCCTCCAAGAAAATTATATCTCCTTTCTTTTTTTCTTCCAGCAGGGATATTTTCTCAAGAACTTTAAGCTGATCAGCTGTGGCTGAACTGAATATTTTATCCAGCATCTGTTTTAACCCTCCGTTGGGCTAAATAAATTTATAAACTCATTAATAATTTGGGAAGAAATTAACATAATTAATCTGGATCAATCCTTGATGTCTGTCAATGCAAGAATGGTTTATAGATACTAACTTGATTATGGAACAAATGATAATGGAGGTATAACTATGAAAAAATTCCTTTTAGCAGCGGTGGCAGTTGGAGTAGTAATAACTGGAGTTTCAGCAGACACTGCCAAAGGGGTTGAAAAATTAGCCAAACAGTACGGATGTAGTGGATGTCATGCTGTTGATAAGGTGAAGGCAGGACCACCATACAGATTAATAGCCAAAGAGTATAAAGGGAAACCTAACGCAAAAGAAACTCTGGTAAAAAGTGTTTTAGGCGGGTCCATGATGAAATGGCAGAAAATAGGAAAAAAATACAAAATAAAGGTGAAAATGGCGTATATGCCTGCCCAACATGGCGTAAACAAAGAACAAACAGAAAAAATTATAGATTTAATCTTAAAGTTAGATACTAAATAATAAGGAGGGAAGAGTTATGAAATCCAAACTAAAGCTAACGCTGTTTTCAGCGGTGGCTGCCGGTGTTGTGTCTCTGCCTTCAATGGCACAAAGTCCGGCAGAAAAGGTTTATGTTCCACATGGAAAACATGATGAGTTTTATGCATTTTTATCAGGTGGTTATAACGGTCAGCTCAGTGTTTACGGACTTCCTTCAGGAAGACTGCTGAAAGTTATACCTGTTTTCTCAGTATTCCCAATGAACGGGTATGGATATTCCGAAGAAACAAAAGCCATGCTTATGACAAGTCATGGTTTTATACCATGGGGTGATACTCACCATCCAGAATTATCCCAGACAAACGGTGTACCTGATGGAAGATGGATATTTATCAATGAAAACAACACACCAAGAGTAGCAAGAATTGATCTAAAAACTTTTGAAACAACAGAGATACTTGAGATACCTTTCTCAGGGGGAAACCACGCATCAGCATTTGTCACTCCCGACACAAAATATATAACAGCAGCAACCAGGTTCTCAGTGCCAATACCACAAAAAGATGTTCCTATAGCAGAATACAAAAAGTACTTCAAAGGTACACTTACTTTCGTTAGAGCTGACCAGCCTGGAAAAATGGATATAGCATTCCAGATACTTGTTCCAGGATACGATTACGACCTTGCACACTGTGGAAAAGGACCTTCTTACGGATGGTGCTTCTTTACATCATATAACACAGAGCAGGCTCACACACTCCTTGAGATAAACGCCTCAATGAAAGATAAAGACTACATAGCAGCGGTAAACTTTAAAAGAGCCGAGGAATGTATAGCACAGGGTAAATACAAAGAAGTAAAAACAAAATATGCCCATAACTACAGACCTGATGAAGGGGATAGAATAGCAAGAACAGAATGGAAAACAAGCGTAAAATGGATAATTCCTAAAGAATGCCCAGGTGTCATTTATTTCCTGCCAACTCCAAAATCCCCACACGGTGTAGATGTTACACCTGACGGAAAATACATCATCGGTGGTGGTAAACTTGCAACAGTAATACCAATACACTCATTTGATAAAATGATCAACGCTATTAAAAACAAACAGTTTGCCGGAGAGGTTGATGGAATACCTATACTGAAATATGAGGCTATTAATCACTGTGAAATCCCTAACCCATGTCTAGGTCCTCTGCACACAGAATTTGATGATAAAGGCTACGCATATACATCATGTTTTATATCCTCGGATGTTGTCTATTACGACTACAAAAAGTGTAAAGTACTTGGACATGTTCCAACATATTACTCTGTCGGACACTTGCTGATCCCAGGAGGAGACTCTGCAAAACCATGGGGTAAATATCTTCTTCCTATGAACAAAATTACAAAAGATGTGTTCCTGCCAACCGGACCAGAACTTCCACATGCAGGACAGCTTTATGACATCTCTGCAGATGTGAAAAATACAAAGCCCCAATTCCTGCTTGATCTTACAGAACTTGGAGAACCACACTACGCACAAGCTATACCTGCAAGCATCCTTGCACCTAAATCACTGAAAATCTTTGAACTTGAGAAAAACACCCATCCATACGCTACAAAATCTGAGGAAGAAGCGAAAGTAGTAAGAAAAGGAAATGAAGTACATATTTATATGACAGCGATCAGATCCCACTTTACACCTGACAACATAGAAGGTGTAAGAGTAGGAGACACAGTTTACTTCCATGTTACAAATATTGAGCAAGACTGGGATATACCTCACGGATTTGCCGTATACGGAGCAAGAACATCAAACCTCCTAATTATGCCTGGAGAAACATTAACACTCAAATGGAAACCACAAAAACCAGGTGTTTATCCATTCTACTGCACAGATTTCTGTTCTGCACTCCATCAGGAAATGCAAGGTTATATAAGAGTATCTCCAAAAGGGTCTAAAGTACCTATAAAGTATGGAACCGGTGAAGAAATGCACGTAGTAAAATAAGGAGGTATAAAATATGAGCTGGATTTCACGGGGGCTTATCGCCCTCGCCTCTTTAATAATGATAGGGATTTATTTTAAGCCTTTATGGGAAATAACCCTTTATGCTCCCCAGTATAGAGAAGGACTTAGGATGATAATCTGGGTAAACAAAATAACAGGGGGAACTCCACACGATCTAAGAAATATCAACCTTCTAAACCATTATGTTGGCATGAAAAAGATAGATCCAGATTCCATCCCAGAGCTAAAAATTCTTCCTGTAGTTTTCGGTTTTATGATATTTTTAGGATTATTAACAGCCCTTACCGGAAGCAAAAAGCTACTGTATACATGGGTTGTCTTAATTATCATAATAGGTATAGCATCATTAGCTGACTTTTGGTGGTGGGAATATGATTACGGACACGATCTTAATCCCCATGCACCGATAAAAATCCCCGGAATGGCATACCAACCTCCAATGTTTGGATGTAAAAATCTACTTAACTTTAAAGCATGTGCATTTCCTTCAACAGGAACATACTTACTTGCCATTTCTGGTACTATTGGTGTAATATCTGCATTTATAGAAATTTTAAGGGGTAGAAAAAAAGCATGAAACTCTCCAAAATTCTACTTTGGATGGCTCCAGCAATATTCCTTTTTATATCTATATCATGTGAAAAAGAAATAAAACCTGTACCTATCAATTATGGACAGGATGAATGTGCTTACTGTCGTATGAAAATAACAGATCCAAGATACGGATCTGAGATCTTATTAAAAACCGGAAAAGCCTATAAGTTTGATAGTATAGAATGCCTTGCGGCATTTTACATTGAAAACAAAGAAAAGATGAAAATAAATTCTTTATGGGTTCCTGATTTTATAAGCAAAAAATTTATACCTGCAGAAAAAGCTTTATATTTGCATTCAGATAATCTTCCCAGTCCAATGGGTATGAACCTTACAGCCTTTGAAAAAAAAGAAGAACTTGAAAAAATGAAAGAAAAATATGGTGGGGAAGTATTAAACTGGAATCAGGTTGTTGATCTTGTAAAAAAGGAGTGGATACAGAAAAAACATAAAATGAAAATGCATAATCATAACCATATGAACATGTAAAATGAAAAAACTCCTCTGCATAAAGGTATTATTTTTAATTACATATACTTTATCATATGCAAAAACAATAACAGTTTGTCCAGACTGCAAAATCTCTTCAATAAAAAAAGCCCTCCAGATCGCTGAAAACGGAGACACAATCTTAATCAAAAAGGGAATCTACAAAGAAGGAAATATAGTTGTAAAAAAATCTGTAAAGCTTATCGGCGAAGGATACCCTGTAATAGATGGACAAAAAAAATACGAAGTCATCACAGTAAAAGCAAACAATGTAGTTGTCAAAGGTCTTGTCATCCAGAACTCAGGAAAAAGCGATATTGAAGATCTGGCAGGAATAAAATTTTTCAAAACAAAAAACTGTCGCATAGAAGACTGCATTTTAAGAAATAATTTCTGGGGAATATACTTTGCTGCTTCAAAAAATGGCGTGATAAAAAATAATAAAGTTTTTGGACCAGCAAAGTTAGAGTATCTGAAATCAGCATTTGGAACAAGGATAGAAACAAATTTTGGGAACGGTATACATCTGTGGCATTGTAAAAATATGCTCGTAGAGTCAAATCATGTAAAAAACCATAGAGATGGTATTTACTTTGAGTTTGTTAAAAATAGCACAATAATAAACAACATAAGCGAAAAAAATCTTAGATACGGGCTTCACTTTATGTTTTCACATAAGGATAATTACATTAACAACATCTTTAGAAATAATGGAGCCGGCGTTGCTGTTATGTACACAAAGTTTGTATACATGGCTAACAATAGATTTGAATATAACTGGGGAATGGCATCCTACGGACTTTTATTAAAAGAGATTTATGATAGCTATATATACCACAATGTTATATATAAAAACACAACAGGTATATTCGCAGATAACACCAACAGAACTGTGATAAAAGAGAATGATTTCTTAGAAAACGGATGGGCTTTAAGAATATGGGGAAATTCCCAGAACAATATCTTCAAACACAACAACTTCATAGCAAATACATTTAATGTGGCTACAAACAGCTTTGAAAATCCTAATACTTACACAGAAAACTACTGGAGCGATTACAAGGGATACGATCTTAACGGTGATGGCATCGGAGATGTTCCGTACAGACCCGTTTCTTTATTTGGTTATTTTACAGAAAACTATCCCCTTTCCTTAGTATTAACCAGAAGTTTTTTTATATACCTGCTTGACTACACAGAAAGAAACTTTCCAATGATTATACCTTCAAAGTTAATGGACAAAAGGCCATTAATGAGGAGATATGAATGGTCAAGGTAAAAAACTTACATAAAAAATTTGGAAAACTTGAGGTTCTTAAAGGAATTAACTTAGAGTTAACGAAAGGACAGGTTGTTGCCATACTGGGACCTAACGGATCAGGAAAAACCACCCTGATCAAATCTATTTTAGGGCTGGTTATACCAACTTCCGGAGAAATATATGTAAAAGGAGAAAGTGCTACCCACAGCTGGGATTACAGAAAATATATAGGCTATATGCCACAAACAGCGGTTTTTCCGGAAAATTTAACCCTTAAAGAGCTTATAAACATGCTTGTTGACATAAGGAGAGAAGGATACAATCCAAATATTAAAGAAAGTTTCATAAAAGGTTTTAAACTCCAGCAATATATGGACAAAAAACTTAAAACCCTGTCAGGTGGGACAAAACAGAAGGTAAGTGCTCTAATAACCTTTATGTTTGATCCTGAACTTTATTTCCTTGATGAACCTACAGTTGGTCTTGATCCTATATCAAGCAGTTTTCTGAAGGACAAGATAAGAGAGCAGGTAGAAAGAAACAGACTAATTGTGCTAACATCCCATATCATGAGTGAGGTTGAAGAGATAGCCGACTACATCATCTTTTTACTTGAGGGAGTTATTTATGTTCAGGGATCAGTAAAAGAGATAATTGAAAATTCCGGTGAAAAAAACTTAGAAAGGGCTATCGCAAAACTTATGGAGAGAGGATATGTCTATTAAACTATTAAAATACGAGTTCTTCAATATGTATAGAAATAAATGGATAATATTCTACTTTATATTTTTCCTCGTACTTACAACCGCACTTTTTTATTTTGCAAAATCACCTGCAAAAGTCGTAGCTACACTCCTCCAACTGATCATTCTGGTAATTCCCCTTACAAGCTTAATTTTAGGAACAATATTTATGTATGATTCAAGAAATTTTATTGAACTTCTACTTTCATTGCCTATAAAAAGAAGTAGCATATACATATCAAAATACTTAGGCACAACAATTTCACTATCAATAAGCTTTGCTCTTGGTGTTATTATCCCTTATCTCTTTTTTATAAAATCTTTGGAAGAACCACCTGAATACTTTTTGTACTTTTCACTTGTTATAGCAGGAATATTTTTAACATTTATATTTGTTGCCTTTGCATTTTTGATCGCCACCTTTTTTGAGGATAGGGTAAAAGGGTTCGGGTCTTCCATTTTGGTGTGGCTTTACACAACCCTTATTTATGATGGTATCATCTTATTTATCATCATATATTTTAAAGATTATCCACTTGAAAAACCTGTTCTGCTAATGTCTATATTAAATCCTATAGATATTGCAAGAATTTTTGTTATTCTTAAGCTTGATATAGCTGCACTATTGGGATATACAGGAGCGGTATTTCAGAAATTTTTCGATACAAAATTAGGCATTTCTGTATCTTTTGGGGTACTTTTTGTATGGATATTTTTCCCTTTAATTGTCGGTTTATACAAATTTAGAAAAAAGGATTTTTAGGAGGTTAAGATGAAAAAATTCATAATTTCTATTTTAACAGGGATACTGGCTTTTACTCTTTCCAGCTTCGCACTAACAAGGGAAGAGATAGAAAAAAATCCTATTCTTAAAGGGAAAATGCTTGCCAAAAGATGTTCTTGGTGCCATGACATAAGAAAAACTATAGTAGCCCCCCCATTCAAAGTAATACTGGAAAGATACAGAGATGTTCCAGAAGAAACATTAAAAAAGCAGTTCTTTGAGGCTATAAAAAACGGAAGTAAAGGAAAGTGGCATAATTGGCTAAAAAATCATGTTCAAACAAAACTTGGGAGAGGAGACGTGATGTATATGCCCCCCCAAAAACCTTATTACACAGATGAAGAAATAAAACTCATTATCAACTGGCTTTTAACCTTAAAAAAATAGCTATTTCATTTTTACAGGTGCTTCTAAAATAATCCTACCAGATTTTTCAAAAATTAACGTGAATTTCACATTTTCTCCTATCTTTAACCCTCTTTTAAGTCCCATAATCATTATATGAAACCCGCCAGGCTTGAGCTCTACTTTACTGTTTGGAGGAATAGTAAGCTTATCAACATGAACCATTTTCATCACTCCATTCTGGTTTACTGTTTTGTGAATAGAAACCATTTTGGATATATCTGTTTTTACGCCAATTAAAGTATCTGGATCATCGCCAACATTTTTTATAACCATGAAAAGAGCTGTATTTTTTGCTGTTGGAGGAACTGCCCTGACCCACGGATCCTCAATAACAATCTCTGGCTTTGCGTACACAAACCCTACAATTACAAGTAAAACTGTAAATATTTTTCCCATCATTCAACTCCAAAAATTTTTATTACCTGTATTATATCTTGAGCTATCCTTTTTGGATCATCATTCGCAGGTCTAAATATAATTCTTAATATACCTTTCTTATCTATTAAATATATAAAAGCTGTATGATCCACAAGATAACCAACCTCCGGATTATCTTTTATTGGAACCTTCTCGTAGTATGCTTTGAACATTTTGGCAACCTTTTTTATCTCTTCAGGTTTCCCTGTAAGCCCTGTAATATATTTGCCGGAAGGATCGTAAAAAGATATAAACCTTTTCAAAAGCTCAGGTGTATCCCTTTCAGGATCTACAGAAATGAAAAGAACATGTACATACTTTTTATAACTGCCGAGGTAGTCAAGGGTTTCCTTTATCCTGAGCATAGATGTTGGGCAAACATCAGGACAGAATGTATAACCAAAAAAAACAAGTAAATATTTCCCCCTAAAATCTGAAAAGCTTACTTCTTTCCCATCTTGGTTAATAAGTGTAAAATTCTTTATTTTTTGGATGTATGGATAACCGTAAAATTGATAACCGTGGGATAGATAACTTAACAATAAAAAAACTGCAAGTATCCCTACAACTCTTTTCATATTTTTACCTCCAGTAATAACAATATTACATTTTAGCTTATTTATCCATTGATTATAGTCAAACTTTGATCTATATCAATGCTCCTTTAAACAACAAATTTTAATTTAAATTTTAGAATTAATTAATGTTAAAATTATATTAAAATTAAATCAAAAATAACAAGGAGGGTGAAATGAGAAAGCTTTTAGCAGCAGGGCTGGTATTGCCGGCGTTTTTTTCTATATCTCAAGCGCAGGAAGTTATAAAAGTCAAAAAAATAACAGTCGCTGAAGAAATTACGGCAGAAGAAACAGTTGGAGAAACCAGAGAAGCTACGGAAGAGGAAATTAAAATAACAAGACAGATAGATATAGGAGAAGTTCTTTCAAACCTATTTCCTGAAGTCAATCACATAAGAAAAGGGGGAACAGCTAATGATATAACCATTAGAGGTTTTGGAAGAGACAACATAAATGTTTTAATAGACGGACAGAGAATTTATGGAGCATGTCCTAACAGAATGGATCCTCCAATTTTCCATATGTCAACAAGGCAGGTTAAAGAAGTTCAAATACTTGAAGGACCATTTGATGTGTCCAATCAAGGATCACTTGCGGGCGTTGTCAATCTGATCTCTAAAGATCCAGAAAAAGGAGTAGGTGGTTCTTTATTTTTCACAGGAGGATATTTTAATTACCTTCACGGAGGATTTGACGGTTTTGTAGGAAACGATCTGGTTAAAGTACTTGTAGGCTACTCTAAACAGTACTCTAAACCATACGAATCAGGGGAAGGAAAAAAGATAACCGAATACCCTTTAGGTATGTCAGCCTATAAACCATCAGAAATAGACCATACTGCTTTTAATATAGATAATGCATGGGCAAAGATGGTTATTACCCCAAATCAAGAGAACGAGTTAAAAATAAACTACGGATTTGATGAAGCAAAGGATGTTTTATACCCTTATTTGATGATGGACGCAATTTACGACAGAACCCACAGGATTAACGGCGAATATCTGATAAAACCTTTAGACATTAAGATCTCAGCTTATTGGAATTTCGTCAGACATGATATGCAGGACAGGTGGAGAGTAAGTTCCACAGGGTGGAGCAGAGGTTATATGATGAGAACACTTGCAAAAACAAAAACCTATGGTGGAAAAGTAGAAAAGGGTCTAAGATTAGGAGATATGAATCTTAAATTTGGAATTGATGCATACTTAAGAAACTGGAAAGCTGACAACCAGCTTATGGCACTGGATAATAGAGGAATGATACCTGATGTTGATATAAAAAATATAGGAGCTTACATTGAGGGGACGAAAAAAATAAACAATCTTATAGTAAATGCAGGATTGAGGGTTGATAAAACAAAATCAAAAGCTGATAGGAATGCTTTGGGAGCATCAAATAATGGTATTTTCAACGAATATTATGGAACAAACTACAGCCTAAGCAAAACAGATACATACTTATCAGGAAATCTGGTTATAAGATACAAGTTTGATAAAAGATCAAGTGCATATATCGGATTTGGACATACGGTTAGAGTTCCAGACCCGGAAGAAAGATACATCGCATTGAAAAAACCACCGATAAGAGAAGATTGGGTAGGAAATCCAAACCTTAACCCTACAAAAAACAATGAGGTTGATGCTGGTTTTGAGTATTACTGGGGGACGTTCGGACTAAAGGGAAATATTTTTTATAGCGATCTGACAGATTATATATATCTGACGAACATATCAAACCAAGCAGGAACTAAAGAAGCAACATCTTACCAGAACATTGATGCTCATATTTATGGTGGAGATATGACAGCTGTCGGGATGCTGACAGACACTATTTCCATTGAAACAGGTATAGCTTACCAGAGGGGAAGAAAAGATAGCGGAAATTATACGGACGGTGATCTTGCTGAGATACCACCACTTAAAACAAGAATAGCTGTAAAATACGACAATGGAACGGTATTCGGACAGATTGAGGGAATTTATGCTTCGCCTCAGGAAGATGTTGATACCGATCTAAATGAACAAAAGACAAAATCTTACTACGTTGTTAACATAAAAACAGGATTTAATGCGGGAAATAGAGCCTTCGTAGGATTAGGGATAGATAACCTTTTCGACAAAAATTACTATACACACCTATCTTACCTTAGAAATCCTTTCGGCACAGGAACAAAAGTTCCAGAACCAGGTAGATTTGTATATATGAATGTTAATTATAGATTTTAAGTCCTGCTGCCAGTAATCTTGCTGCTCTTAGTGTGTTGTTTTACTGCCTGCCCACCGAGGCAGGTTTTTTTATTTGCAAAAGATCAATACCAAATCTTATTATGTTTCCCCTTTTTGAAAAAAGTTCAACCTTATTTTTACCTGATCTTTTTGCTTTATAAAGGGCAAGATCAGCAGATTTTATAAGTTCGTGGGCTGTTTCATCACCGGTAAACTCAGCAACCCCCACACTAACAGTTATTTTTCCCACATGAGGAATATGCAATTTCTCAATTGAAGATCTTATCTTTTCAGCGGTTATCTTTCCCCCAACAATATCTGTATTAGGGCATATCACGATAAATTCTTCTCCTCCAAGCCTGCCAACAGTATCGATAGACCTTGTTATTTCCCTTAAAACCTCAGCAACCTCAAAGAGAACAAAATCCCCTACATCATGACCAAACTTATCATTAATGTTTTTAAAGTTGTCTATATCCATAAGAATTACACAGAAACTCCTTTGAAATCTCTTTGCCCTTTTTATTTCATCATTAAGTTTGTTAAAAATATAATACCTGTTGTATAAACCTGTTAGCTGATCCGTAACTGCAAGCCTTGAGACCTCGCTATAAGATTTTAAAAGCGCTTCTTCAAAGATGTACGCAAGCACCATAACAATCACATAAGCAAGGATAGCCTGTCTGATCTCATCTGCCGAAAAGGCGATCGGAACTGCATTTTTATAATCCAAAAACATAAGTACCAAAACAAGAAATAAAAAAATCACATTCCATAAAATTCCTATTCTATTTCCCTTAAGAAAGAACGTTAGAAGAGGGTATGTGTATATCCAGTAAATACCTGTTCTTTGATAACCTCCATGAACTAATATCCCACAGATTAGAATAAGCATGCCAAGAAGAATAAAATTTTCAGCTATCTTCACATTTTTTGTGATTTTAAGAAGAATAGCATTTAAAATTCCCCCTGTTGCTACAAGAATTTCAAACGCAAACATATTAATGTCGCCTTTTATAAAATGCAGAAAAGCCACAGATATAAGAACAACAGAACCTATAGTTGTGAAAAGGTATATAAGTTTTATCTTATCAATATCTAAAGACGAAAAATCATTTCTTCCTATTTTCAACCTCCCTACCCCAGCAAAAAGATAAATTAAAATATAATAAAAAGATAAAAATTTTGCAAAATCATAACTTTAGCGTATATATTAGTTTATGTTAAAAATTATAAGCCAGTTATACGGTTTTTCTGCTTATGTAAGAAGATTTTTATACAATAAAGGTATCATAAACAGAAAAAAACTTCCTGTCCCTGTAGTATCTATAGGAAATCTTTCTGTTGGAGGAACTGGGAAAACCCCTTTAACAATATTTCTGGCAAAGAACCTGCAAAAAAAAGGTCATACAGTAGCGGTACTTTCAAGGGGATATAGAAGAAAAAGTAAGGGAACAGTTGTTGTCAGGAACAGAGAAAGATTACTAACAGGATGGGAAGATGCAGGGGATGAACCATACCTGATTGCCTTAAACGGAATTCCTATAGTTGTTTCAAACTCAAGATACCAGGCAGGAAAAAAAGCGATCAAGGAGATAAACCCTGATATTTTCATTCTTGATGATGGCTTTCAACATTTTCAGCTTTACAGGGATTTAGACATTCTTGTTTTTGATGCCATGAAACCTTTCTGGGAAGATAGGCTTTTGCCTGTAGGGAGACTGAGAGAACCTGTATATTTTTACAGATTTGCAGACATAATAGTTGTTAACAGGCTGAACAAATCAAAAAACCCTGATGAAATAACAGAATTTTTAAAAAAAACAGGAAAAAAATTTTTCATATCAAGGGAATATTTAAAAAATATAACAAACCTGAAAGATGAAAAAGAACTGTCGTTTCTAAAAGGAAAAAAAATTGGGATATTTTCAGGTCTTGGTAATAATGAGCAGTTTTTTGATACAGTAGAAAGACTTTCTAAAGATATTGGATTTGAGATCGTAGAAAAAAGGTCTTTTCCTGATCATTATGATTACACAAGATTACATTTAAGCAGTAAACCTGATATTTATCTTACAACAGAAAAGGATATAATAAAGATCAGACAAAACCTGATTGATAAGCACAGGATATATGCTGTTAAATACTCTCTTGAGCTTGATGAAGAATTTGTAAACTATTTAGAAGAAAAGATTTTTTCCGAAAAGATAAAAAACGAAAAATCGGAGCTGGAAAATGTTTGATGAAAAAAAAGAAAAACACCCTTTTGACATAGTTCTGAAGCTTATGATAAATGGGGAGATAGATCCGTGGAATGTTGATATAGTTGAACTTGCGGACAAGTACCTTCAAGAGATTAAAAAGATGCATATTCCGGATCTGAGACTTGCATCAAAAGCTCTGTCAGCTGCTGCACTTCTTCTGAAAATGAAAGCAGACGCACTTGATCTTGGAGAAGAAGAGGACAGCAATCAAAAATCAGGAAGAAAAAGGATCTTTGGTATAAAAAGGTTCTACACAATTGATGAGATAGCACATGTTTTGAAAAAATATATCGCTCCTGTTATTGAGTTCAAGCCCAAAAGAAAATACACAAGAAGAAAACCTTACAGAAGAAAACCTAAAACCCTTGAAATACCCCTTTTTCACGCAACCCTTGAAGAAACTATAGAAGTCCTTGAAAAGGAGTTTCAAAACCTTGAGGGCTTTATAACCCTTTCTGAACTTAACCACCAGAACAAAGCACAGGCATTTGTGGCTCTGCTTTTCCTTAACTACGAAGGTGTGATTAATATATATCAGGATGAGGAGTTTGGAGAGATATACATTCAGAAAAATGATCAAAAACTCCGTAAGATCGCCTGATCTGGTTTTTGTTGCTCTCATAGATTATAATTTCCCTGATAAAAATCTGTGGAGGATTTAATGAAAAAATTCCTTGTTCTTTTATTCCCAATTTTTATTTTTAGTTCTTCTTTCTCAGGAGAAATAGAGGATGCCTGCAAAGCTTATGTATCTATATTAGATACCTGCGATGTGGATGATTATGACTGTGAAACTTTAGGACAGGCATTGGAAAACTCCCTTTTAAAAAGGGATGTTGATCCAAAAACAGCAAAACATTTCCACCAGCAGTGTGTAAAAATATGCAATCTACCGGCAGGAAAGTACCCAAGTATAAGGGACGGGATACAAAAAGCCTGTATTGACAGCCTGAAAGAGTAAACACTTGATTTTTTCTTTTTTTTCATAAATTAATCCCTTATGGATACGGCACCTTCTTACATCAGACTTTATGAAGAAGGTTTGCTTGGGAAAAAAGTAGAAAAGGCATACTCTTTTCTTGAGAAATGCAGTGTCTGTCCCCACAACTGCGGCATAAACAGACTAAAGAACGAAAAAGGCTTTTGTAAAACAGGTTTACATGTAAAGATTTCATCATTTTTTCCCCATCATGGAGAGGAATTTCCTATCAGGGGATACGGCGGAAGCGGTACGATCTTTATCTCTTACTGCAATATGAGATGTGTTTACTGTCAGAACTATGAGATAAGCCATCTGGGAGAAGGAAGAGAGTACACTCCTGAGGAGATAGCAGGGATAATGCTTTATCTTCAGAAGGAAGGATGCCATAACATTAACTGGGTGACACCCTCACATGTAGTTCCACAGCTTTTAAAAGCTTTATACATAGCCACTAAAAGAGGCTTAAAACTACCAATTGTTTACAACACATCATCTTACGACAGTCCAGAAATTATAAAACTTCTTGATGGAATAATTGATATATATCTGCCTGATTTAAAATACCTGAATGATCAGCACGGAAAAAAATACTCAAAGGTAAAAAACTATCCTGATACAGCAAAGGAAGTAATCAGGTTGATGCATAAACAGGTTGGGGATCTTAAAACTGACGAAAGGGGAATAGCCTACAGAGGAGTTCTGGTTAGGCATCTTGTTTTACCAGAGGGTATATCCACAACAAAAAAGGTTCTTGATTTTTTAAGATCTCTTTCTCCAAACATGCATGTTAACATAATGGCACAGTACCATCCTTTCTATAAGGCGTTTAACTTCCCTGAACTTTCAAGAAGAATAACAGAGAAAGAATACAGGGAAGCTGTGGAATATGCTTACAGCATAGGTCTTCAAGTTATTGATAATTAATGTTTCAGTATAAAATCTGCAAGGGCAGAAAGCTCATCATCAGACATAGCCTTTGTTGCGTTTAACTGGGGAGACATAATACCAAACTTCTGAGGATCAACGATTGGTTTTTCCTTTCCTTTTAAGAAGTTTATCAACTTTGATTTATCTTGGCTGTAAACCTGTGATATTTTAGAAAGAGAAGGTCCAACACCTTCGTTTTTAGTATGATGGCAGGCTGCACATCCCTTCGCTTTAAAAATAGTCTCTCCATTGAGATCAACAACCTTCTTTTCTGTAATTTCAGTTTTTTCTTCTTTTTTCTCAACCTGAACCGTTTGCTTTTTTTCCTCCTTTTGAGGAATTGTAGTGTCTTCCTTTTTTTCTTGACAACCGATAAAGATTACAGCTGTTGTAATAACCAAAACAGTTTTTTTCATTTTCTAATCCTCCTATTTATCAAGGGAAAGTCTTTTTTCCCTGCTTTCTGAAAGCAGTTTTAAAAGATTTTTTTCATCTTCCTTCTCAATAAACTCTTTCAGCTTTTCCATTGATTTTATAAATCTATCTATTGTGTACAAAACATTTTCCTTATTTTCAAGGAATATATCCTTCCATACTACAGGTGAACTTGCCGCTATTCTTGTAAAATCCTTAAAACCAGCTCCAGAATAGAGGAAAAGATCAATTCCTACCTCCTCTGACAGTTCAATTAATGCGTCAACAAGTGCAAAAGCAACAGCATGGGGAAGATGTGATACGCTGGCAAAAACAAAATCATGGGTATAAGGATCCATAACCTCAACTTTTGAACCTAAATCTCTCCAGAACTGTTCAACCCTTTTTGTGTCTTTATCTTCTTTATCAACTGTAAGTATTAATTTTTTTCCTTTAAAAAGACCTACCACAGCATTCTCTACACCCTCTTTTTCTGTTCCTGCTATCGGATGAGCCCCCACAAACTTTATAGGACTGAGTATCTTTTGAAGCTTTTCAACAAGATCCCCTTTTACACTTCCAACATCTGTTACTACAGACCCTTTCTTTAGATAGGGTTTTATTTTTTTTGCAACTTCCTCAAATCTTTTTACAGGCGTTGCAATAATAACAAGATCAACATTCTCCCAAGGAACTTCCTTAAGGGATGTAAATCCTTCATCTATAGCCTGAAGTTGAATAGCTTTTTTTACCCTTTCAGCTGACAGATCAAAACCGTAAATCTTTCCTCTATATCCGGAATTTTTCAAGGAAATAGTTATAGAACCACCTATTAGTCCCAGACCTATAATAAGGATACCTTTAAATTTTCCGAACTCTTTTTCCAATCACCTCACCTCATTTTTACTTAACAAGGAGTACAGGAATGGGTGATTTATTAATAATAAATGATGTTGTACTTCCCAGAATTAGTTCTTTGATTCTACTCTCACCGTAAGCTCCCATCGCAACAAGCTGGTATTTGTCCTTATTATCAATAATAAATTTTTCCAGTTCCTCGTCAGGATAGCCATACAGGAAATTTAGCTTGTAAGGAACTTTAAGATTGCTGTCAAGAAGTTCTTTTATATGTTTCTCCTTTTCAGATTTTTCTTCAAGAACCGTAATAACTGTAAGCTCTTCTATTCCAAGATCATTATAAAGATCGTTAATATACACAGCGGCATGAACTGATTTTTCCCTTCCATCGAAGGCAAGGATAACTTTTTTTATTTCCATAAATCTGTCTGTTGATATAAAAACAGGACATTTTGACTTTCTTGCTACAGCCTCTGATGTTGACCCGAGAAAGAGGGGAGCAAATTTGTTGTGAATGCCTGTTTTTCCAACGATAATAAGATCATCAGGATCAGCCATATCAACAAGCTCATTTGCCACTATTCCAAAAGCTTGAGCTATTGAACAGTCTGCACCTGATTCTCTACATTTTTTTGCAAACTGATCAAGTAGAACTCTTCCTCTTTCATCTAAAATCTCCTTAAGTTTTGGGGTCAGATCAGCGTATGTTGTAAAACCAAGAGCACCTGCAAGATCTTCAACAAACGGAGTTTCAAGAAGTCTTATGTCAACTATATGAACTCCTATTACAGGTCTTTTTAATTTTTTTGACAGATATATGCCGTAATCAGACGCAACCCACGAACTTTTTGAACCGTCTATCCCTACCAGAATTCTACTAATCATAGCTGTTCCCCTTTTTCTTTTTTGTTGAACTCTTTATATGAGTTTATTATTTCTTTGACCGCCTCGTCAAAACTTTTTTTGTCTGTCTCCCACACCATAACTCCAGCCCTCGCCAGATTCCACCTCACCTCAAACTCCTCAGGATGATGGGAAGCAACAACTATATCTATATTTATCTTTGATAAAATATCCCCAATTTCCTTTTCGTCAGGTTCTACCTCCAGAGGATTGTTTATCTGCATTTCTCCGCTGTCTGATATATCAACAGTTATAACTTTGTTCGCTGTTTTAAAGTCTTTAATACTTTTTTCTTCATCTGTAAGAAAAGCTATCCTCAGACCTTTCTGCCTTACAGGTTCGTAATGAATAAAGACAGAATCTATATTAGGTATTTCCTCTTTTATCTTTCTTTCTATCTCGTCCACTATCCTGTGGGTTTCCCTTAAAGAATAATTGTGAAGAAGAAGCTCAATATCAAGAAACTTAAAACTACCTGCAACCCTTCCTCTTATATGTTTTATATCAACAACTGCAGGGTTCGAGTATATAATCTTTTTTATTTTCTCTATCTCTTCCTTTTCAAGGGAAACATCAAGCAAGACTTTCAGCCCTGAGCTGAATATCTCCCACCCGCTGTAAAAAACAAAAAGTGCGACAATAGACGCAGCATATTTATCAAGATTATAGCCAAAATGCGTTCCCACAAGACCAACAATAACAATAGCTGAGGACAGAAAATCAGCCCATATATGCTGGGCATCTGCCAGAAGAGCCGGTGAGTTTAGCCTTTTTGCTGCTTTTAGCTCAAGCCTTGAGTATATAAAGGTTGCTATCATTGCAAAAAGCATAACCCCTATAGCAAGTTCTGTGTTTTTAACAACCCTTTCCTCTTCAGAGAAAAATGCCTCTCTCAGTATCTCATAAGCTGCAAAAAACAGGAAAAATGAGATCACAACAGATGCTATATTTTCTACTTTGTAAAGACCGTAAGGATATTCCTTAGTTTTTTTAGCAGAAAGCCTTACAGAGATAAGGGATATAACAGATGCGATAAGATCGGAAAATGAGTGGATAGCTTCTGCCATAAGTGCCAGAGAACCTGTTATAAGGGCAAATACAAATTTTAATACTGTAAGGGTTGTATTAAGTATAAGAGAGCCTAAAGCCCATCTTTCCTTTAGTGTCTGATCTGTAGGTTTTTCTACCATATTAACCTTTTACTTCCTCAATAAGCTTCAAAAATTCATCAAAAATGTAATGTGAATCGTGGGGGCCTGGTGATGCTTCTGGATGATACTGGATTGAAAACACAGGTCTGTCTGTTAGCCTGATACCCTCTATAGTATCATCATTCAGATTTATATGAGTTACCTCAACATGTGAAGGAAGAGAATCTGGATCGGTTGCATAATTATGGTTTTGGGCTGTTATCTCAACTCTACCTGTTTTTAGATTTTTCACAGGGTGGTTTCCACCATGATGACCAAACTCAAGCTTATAAGTTCTTCCTCCCACAGCCCACGACAAAAGCTGATGACCAAGACATATACCAAAAACAGGTATATCTGTTGTTATAAGTCTTTTTATCTGCTTAATCTGGTGGTGAAGGATTGACGGGTCTCCAGGTCCATTTGAAAGAAAAATCCCATCAGGATTAAAATCTATAATTTCCTCAGCTGTGGTGCTATGGGGAAAACAGGTTATATCCATTCCTCTGTCAGCCATCAGCCTGAGAATATTTCTCTTCACCCCGTAATCTAAGACGGCTATTTTAAACCTTTTTTCTGACGGTTTTGTGTATCCATAAGGCCATTTCCATGTTCCTTCATTCCATTTGTAAGCACTCTTATGGCTTACCTGTGAAACAAGATCAAGCTCTGATATGTCAGGAATGGATCTTGCCTTCCTTACAGCTTCTACCGGGGAAATCTCCCCTATACCTATGTAACCTTTCATCACACCGTAATTTCTTATAATCCTGACAAGAGCCCTCGTATCAATACCGCAAACTCCTATAACACCGATTTCATTAAGATACTGCTGAAGGGTTTTTGTTGACCTCCAGTTTGAAGAGATAGATGATAGATCCTTAATAACAAAACCATTGACATGAACCTTTTCAGATTCTATATCCTCAGGATTTGTTCCGTAATTCCCAATTTCAGAAGGGGTCATTACAACGATCTGTCCTTTGTAAGATGGATCGGTAAGTATCTCCTGATAACCTGTCATTGAGGTGTTGAATATTACCTCACCACCTGTCTCTTTTTTATCAAAACCGGAAAATGCATAACCATAAAAAAAATGTCCGTCTTCAAGGGCTAATATGGCTTTTTCCATTCCTTCTCCCTGAAAGATATTTTAAATATTTTAACAGATATTGATAACAGACGGTTAAAGGTTATAATAAAAGTTATGAAAAAAGAAAAGGTTTATATCTTAAAGTCTCCTGCGAAGGTAAATTTAGGTCTGTGGATTACAGGAAAAAGACCGGATGGGTATCATGAGATTTACACCGTATTTCATACTGTTTCATTTCACGACAGGATAGTTATAAAACCGTCTGTCAGTCAAAAGGTGGAAACAACATCACCATTTATAAAACCAGAGGAAAATATAGTAACAAAAGCATTAAAAAGGTTTGAGGAATGGACCGGGATACACCCTGAGTTTGAGATATTTATTGAGAAAAACATTCCTATCGGGGCAGGTCTTGGTGGGGGAAGCTCAAATGCTGCAACTGTCTTACAATTTCTCAACAGCTACTACAGCTTTCCACTGTCTGATGAAGAGCTGAAAAAACTGGCCTTATCCCTTGGAGCAGATGTTCCCTTTTTTCTGAAAGGAGGTATAGCGATTGGAGAGGGAATAGGAGAAAAGCTAACATATCTTGATAAAAAACTTAAAAAAAAGATCTTCATAATCTACCCTAACATTCAGATTAAAACCTCTGAAATATACAGTAAAATAACCCCCCAGATGTTGACAAAAAGGGAAGATATTCATATAATAGATAGTCTGTTAGGTGAAACTGATACCTTTTTTGAAAAAATAGAGAATACGCTGGGAATGATTGTTGAAGAAAATTTTCCAGAGGTTAAGGAGGTTTTAAACACTCTGAGACACCTAAATTACAGACCTCTGGTAAGTGGTAGCGGAAGCAGTGTTTTTGCGGTAGGTGCTCCTAAAGAGGAATTGAGAAAGATCTGTAAGATCAAAGGTTGGAAACTGATTGAAACTGTCCTTGAATAAAGTTGGGGAGTAGTTCAGCTGGCAGAACACCGGTCTTTGGAACCGGGTGTCGCAGGTTCGAGTCCTGCCTCCCCAGCCATTTTAAAATCAGGTACAAAAGCTGGAGGTAATTTTTTGAGTAAACATCTTAAGCTTATTAGCGGAAACGCTAATATTGAGTTTGCACAGAAGGTAGCAGAGTACCTTCACACCTCCCTTGTTGATACACTTGTCACAAGATTTTCTGATGGAGAGATAAGGGTTCAGATAAAAGAGAATGTTAGAGGAGCTGATGTATTTGTTATACAGTCGTTAACATCCCCTGTTAATGATCACATAATGGAGCTACTTCTTATACTTGATGCCCTAAAAAGATCATCTACCCACAGAATAACAGCTGTAATACCTTATTTTGCCTATGCAAGACAGGATAGAAAGGACAGACCAAGAGTTCCCATATCAGCAAAACTTCTTGCAGATCTGATACAGAAGGCAGGAGCTGACAGGGTTCTTACCGTAGACCTGCACTCAGCACAGATACAGGGATTTTTTGACTGTCCTGTGGACAACCTGTATGCACTTCCTGTGATACTTGAATACCTGAGGAAGAAAAATCTTCCTAACATGGTGGTTGTTTCTCCAGATGCAGGAGGGGTTGAAAGGGCAAGAATGCTTGCAAACAGGCTTGGAGCAAGCCTTGCTATCATATACAAAAAAAGACCAGCCCCGAATGTTGTTGAAACCCTTGATGTTATAGGTGAGATTGATGGGAAAAATGCGATTATCATTGACGACATTATAGATACTGCAGGTACGATTGTTGCTGCAGCTAATATGCTTAAAGAAAAAGGTGCCCAGTCTGTTATAGCAGCATGTACCCACCCTGTATTTTCAGGACCTGCCGTTGACAGGCTTGTAAATTCAGAAATTGAAGAGGTAATAGTTACAGACACAATACCAACAATAGGAAAAGAGTTCGACAAACTTACAGTTCTTTCATTGTCAGAACTTGTAGGGGAAGCAATAAAAAGAATAAATATAGAAAGCTCAGTAAGCTCACTGTTTGTATAAGGAGGTAAGAAAAAAAATGATCCAGAGAATTGAATGGAAAGCTATCCCGAGAACTCCAGGAAAGAAAAGCGAAGTAAAGGAATACAGAAGAAAGGGATACATTCCTGTTGAGGTTTACGGAAAAGGTCATGAAAATGCTCACGCTTACATATACTGGAAAGATCTTGCAGATAGACCGTCAGGAATGTTCCTGATAGACCTTAAAATAGAAGGTGAGGAAGAACCTAAGGTATGCATCTTGAAAGATGTGCAGTATAACTACCTTGGAGATCAGCCTATCCATGTTGATCTTTATGAGGTAACATTTGGGGTTGAGCTTGATGTTGAAGTACCTGTAGAAGTAGTAGGAAAACCTAAAGGACTTGAGGTTGGTGGAATACTTGAAAAACCACTTCACACTATAATGGTTAGAACAGTTCCAAGAAAAATACCTGAAAAGATCGTTGTTGATGTATCAGCTCTTGATGTAGGTGATGTTCTTTACGTCAGAGATATTACACCACCTGAAGGGGTTAAAATAATGACCCCTGGAGATGAGGTTGTTGCTGTTGTTCTTGAACCTGAGGTTGAAGAAGTTATAGAGGAAGAAACCGCCGAAGAGACAACAGAAACAGCATAATAGATGATTAAAGCTGTAATCGGACTGGGCAATCCAGGAAAACAGTACGAAAAAACACGCCACAACATCGGTTTTATGGTTGCTGATGCTGTGGCGTCTCTTCTTCAATGTAATAAAAAATACATTGAAAAATGTTTCTCACATATATATGAGTGTCCAGATCATGACTTGATAATAGCCAAACCCCAAACATATATGAACAACAGTGGAGTCGCTGTAAAAAATATATTAGAAGACTACAGGCTGAAACCTGAAGAGATACTGGTAATTTATGATGATCTTGATCTTCCCCTTGGTACATTAAGACTAAGGAAAAAAGGGTCAAGCGGTGGACATAGAGGCATGGCATCAATAATAGAAAATATAAGAACAGAGGATTTTCCAAGATTAAAAATAGGAATTGGAAGACCTGAAAGAAAAGAACAGGTTGTTAATTATGTTCTATCTCCTTTCAGCAGGGATCAGCAACTGATAGTTGAAAAGGTTATACAATCAGCTGCCCAGTGTGTCGTAAATGTGTTAAAATATGGTATTGATAAATCTATGAATTTATGCAACCAGAAAATAATATGAAATATCCTTGCTTCCGGCACAAATGACCGGAGGCTGATTATAAATCAACCAGAAGGAGGTAAGAGATGCGTCATTACGAGCTCGTCTTTGTTCTGAAGCCAACAATGACTGAAGAAGAAATGGCTTCAAAATTGGAAACAATCCAGAAAATCATCAGTTCCAACGGCGGTGAGATCTACAACATTGACAAATGGGGAAGAAAAGAACTTGCCTACCCTATTCAGAACTTCAATAACGGCTACTACTTCATTCTAAACTTTAAAACAGAAAACTCAGAACTTCCACGGAATCTTGAGTACAATCTTAGGCTTGATGAAGATGTAATAAGATTTTTAAACTTTAAAATCAAGCCACCAAAAAAAGAGGAAGAAAAGAAAGAAGTTTCTGAGACTGCTGAAAAACAAGGAGAATAACTATGCTTAACAAAGTTTTTCTTATAGGAAGACTTACGAGGGATCCAGAGATAAGATTTCTTCCAAGCGGTTCTCAGATAACAAGTTTCACAATAGCTGTTAATAGACCCTACAGGGTAAACAACGAATGGAAAGAGGAAACGTACTTCTTTGATATTGAAAGCTTTGGAATGCTTGCAGAAAGACTGGGGAAGCAGCTCAATAAAGGAACACAAATACTTATAGAGGGACAACTAAGACAGGACAGATGGGAAACAGCTTCAGGCGAAAAAAGGACAAAAATAAAAGTTGTTGCAGACAAAGTAAATATAATTTCAGCAAAAACACAGGAAAGATCTACAGAAAAAGAAGAAGAACCTGACCTTGATATAACAAATGAACCTGAAGATTTTTCTTCAGATGAAGATGTACCATTTTAAAAAAATTAGGAGGTAAAAAAATTGGCTAATAAAAATCCAGCAGTTCAGAATAAACCATTTTTCCAGAAAAGAAAAAAATACTGCAAATTTTGTGCAGAAGGTAGAGAACCATCATACAAAGATACTGACTATCTCAGACAATTTATATCAGAAAGAGGAAAAATCATACCAAGAAGAATTTCAGGAACATGCGGAAAGCACCAGAGGAAACTTACAGTTGAGATCAAAAAAGCAAGACAGTTAGCACTTTTACCATATGTAATAATGTAGGAGGTCGAGGCAAAATGAAGGTTATTCTGGCAAAAGATGTTGAAGGCTGGGGAACAATAGGGGATATAATAGAAGTCAAAAGAGGTTTTGCAAGAAATTACCTCATCCCTAAAGGGTTTGCATACGAAGCAACGGAGAGTAACATAAAGATGGTACAGGAAATATTGAGACAAAAAGCAAGAAAGCTTGAGAGAGAGAAACAAAAAGCCGTTGAACTGGCACAAAAACTAAAGGGCCTTGAGATAGAAATTAAAAGACCCGTTGGAACTACAGGTAAGCTTTATGGATCTGTAACAACAGCAGACATAGCAGAAGCCCTCAAAGAAAAAGGAATAGAGGTAGAAAGAAAAAAGATCATGCTCAGAAGCCCTATCAGAAACATTGGAGCTTACAATATAACCATCAGGCTTCATCCTGAAATAAGTGAAGTTATAAAGGTTCATGTTATCCCTGAAAATGTTGAGTAAACAAAGACCCGCCCTGGCGGGTTCTTATAATTGAAGCAGGATTTAGTTTTCTGTGTTATTTTAATGTATCACCTTCCGAAAAATATATCTGAGCAAAATGAAAATTTTGAGAAATTTAATACATTTTCAATAAAATTAAAACGGTGATTTTATGGCAGAAGAATTTGATGTGGTTCTTCCCCATGATGATCAGACAGAAAGGGCTGTTTTAGGTGGCATTTTCTTAGATCCTTCTGCTGCTGATGTTGTTCTTAATATACTTAAACCTGAAGATTTCTACAACCAAAAACACAGAATAATTTATGAGGCAATTCTTCAGATAATTGAAGAAGGTAAGGAGTTAGACCCTCTTGTTCTTGTTAACTATCTTGATCTAAAAGGTAAACTTGATAAAGTAGGGGGTAAATCATACATAGCACTGATAGGAAATGATGCTGCACCACCAAACATAATAGAAACTATAGCCCATCAACTTAAGGAAAAAGCTATAGCCAGAAATCTCATATTAGTCGCAAAGAATATCATTGAAAAATCGAAAAAATCAAGAGATATAAATCAGCTTATAGAGGAAGCAGAAACCCAGATTTTCAAATTAAATGAAGACAGAACAATAACCCATTATTATGAGATTAAGGATGTAATAAAGGAAACATTAAGAATAATAAATGAGCTTTCTAAAAAAGAGACACTTATAACGGGAATTCCTTCAGGTTTTTACGATATAGACAGGCTTACAACAGGATTTCACCCTGGAGATCTTGTGATAATAGCAGCAAGACCTGCAATGGGGAAAACATCATTCGCACTTTCTATTCTCCACAATATCTCAGTTATAGAAAAAAGGCCTGCCGCATTTTTCTCACTTGAGATGTCAAAGGAACAGATAGCAATGAGACTGCTTTCTTTAGAAACAAGAATAAGGCTGAAAGACATAAGATCAGGTTTTTTAGGTGAAGATAAACTGGCAAAACTGACAGAGAAAGCAGCAGAAATATCAAAATCTCCACTTTTTGTTGATGACACAGCCTCAATATCAATACTTGATCTGAGGGCAAAAGCAAGAAGGCTAAAAAGGGAAAAAGATATACAGCTTATTGTTGTTGATTACCTTCAGCTTATGAGATCCCACAGACGAACAGAAAACAGACAGCAGGAAGTGGCAGAAATATCAAGGGGATTAAAAGCCCTCGCAAAAGAGCTGAATATCCCTGTCATATCCCTTGCACAGCTGTCAAGACAGGCAGAAATGAGGGCAGACAAAAGACCCCAGCTTGCAGACCTGAGAGAGAGCGGGTGTCTAACAGGAGATACACTGGTAATAGATGCAGATTCAGGGGAGCTCAAACCTATAAAAGATATGGTAGGGAAACAGTTTTACACACTATCTCTGGATAAAGATTACAAAATAAAAAAATCATTTGTTTCAAAAGTGTTTTACTCCGGAAAGAAAAAGGTATTCCTGCTAAAAACAAAAACAGGAAGAGAGATTAAGGCTTCAGCAAACCACCCATTTCTTAAAATAGACGGCTGGTACAGACTTGATCAGTTAAAAACTGGAGATAAAATTGCCGTCCCAAGATTAATAAATACAGGATATGTAAACAAACTTACCGATGAGGAAATAATTCTTCTTGCCCATCTAATTGGAGATGGATGTATTCTGCCTAAACAACCGTACCATTACACATCATCAGACATGGAGAACATAAAAATAGTATCTGAAACCGCAAAAAAATTATTTGGTATAAATCCACGAACTGTGAAACAGAAAAACTGGTATCATCTTTACCTGCCGTCGCCTTACAAACTTTCAAGACACAAAAAACATCCTATAACTAAATGGTTTGAAAGACTAGGAATAAATAGGGTAAGATCCTACGAAAAAGAAATCTCACCTGCCGTATTTTCTACAAGCAAAGAAAAAATCGCTTTGTTTCTGAGACATCTCTGGGCTACAGACGGATCAATATACTTAAACAGGAAAACAAAAAATGTTTCCATATACTATTCCACCACCAGTAAAAAACTTTCTTTACAAATTCAGCATTTACTGCTTAAACTGGGGATAATATCATTCATCAAACAAAACAGAAAAGGCAAGTACCGTATAAACTACAATGTATACATATACGGAAAAGAAAATCAGTTAAAATTTCTGGAAGATATCGGATGTTACGGAATTAGAGGCAAAGAAATTCCTTATATTATTGATATTCTAAAAAATAAAAAGGGAAACCCTAACATAGATACAGTACCCAAAGAGATATGGCACCAAAAAATCCGTAAACTGAAGGAAACTGTAGATACCTCATGGAGGACCTTCGCTAAAAAACTTGAGATGTCTTACTGCGGTTCCAGTCTGTTTAAAAACAGTGTATCAAGGAGCAGACTGCTAAAAATTGCACAGATATTAAATGCCGTTGAGCTGTACAGACTTGCTACCTCTGACATTCTTTGGGATGAAATAGTAAGCATACAAGAACTTGATGTTAAAGATGTTTATGATATGACCGTTGAACATACCCACAACTTTGTGGCAAATGATATAATCGTTCACAACAGTATAGAACAAGATGCTGACCTTGTTATGTTCATACACAGACCAGAATACTACAAAAAGAACCCAACACCTGAAGAAGAGGGTCTGGCGGAGATCATTATAGCAAAGCAGAGAAACGGTCCTACAGGGGTTATAAACCTTGCATTTATAAAAGAGATAACAAGGTTTGAAAACCTTGCAAAAAGCACCGCACCCCATATTGAAGAAAAATCTGAAGAACCTCATGCTACAATAGAAGATGAGTTTGCCGAAAATCTTGATCTATTAAATGAAGAAGATATAGCAGAGCTGTAAATGGAAGGACTAAAAAGATTTATTGAACATTTAGGAGCTGCAACGATACTGTTTTTGCAAACGGTTTTAATTTCCTTGAAAAATCCACCTAAAGTAAAACATATCCTTAAATATATGGAAGAAATTGGAGTTACAGCATCTCCACTTATTGCTATTACAGGTTTTTTTACTGGGGGTGTCCTTGTTGTTGAAACATACCCAACATTCCATAAATTTAATGCCGAGTTTCTTATTGGAGCACTCGTTTCTCTCTCTCTTTCAAGAGAACTATCACCGGTGTTAGTTGCACTTCTCGTAACAGCAAGAAGCGGATCAGCTATGGGTGCAAATATAGGTACAATGAGAATAACGGAACAGATAGATGCCCTTGAGGTTATGGCTGTAAACCCATTGAGATACCTGATCGCACCAAGGCTTATTGCAGCACTCATAATGGTTCCTGCCCTAACCATCCTCTCCTATGCTTCAGGTCTTGTAGGTGGATATTTTGTGGGAACATACCTTTATTCCATAAACCCATATCTGTTTGTTGAAAAAATGAAAGATCTTACAGAACTTCACGATATATTTGGAGGAATGTACAAATCTGCAGCATTTTCTATTGTTATAACAATAGTTGCCTGTTATTTCGGTTATATAACAAAAGGAGGAGCTGAAGGAGTTGGAAGGTCTACAACGACCGCCGTTGTAGTTGCATCTGTTCTCATCTTGATATTAGATTATTTTTTAACAGCATTGATTTACTAAAAGAAGGAGGAAAAAAGATGAAAAGATTAGTAGCGGTAGCAGGGGTTATTTTCATTACAGGATTTGGTGGAGTTGCTTTCTCTCAAGAAATAAAAAAATCTGTAAATTTTATACAAAAAGGACAGTATGCAAATCCGGCTGTATCTCTCGAAGAGGCAAAAAAAAAGATTGAAAATTATATAAAAGGCTCAAAATATGTTTCACAAAGAATAAATGTGTGTGAGGGCAACAGATATTACATAGGTGAGGTTTATACTGAAGGTTATGAGAACTTTGATGTGATCAGAAAAATATATGTTGATAAAATTACAGGAGATCTTTACCCAACAATGGCAGAAACATTTGATTACTGCTACATGGTCAAAAAATGAGAAAAGTAGCTGTTTTAACAAGCGGG
This sequence comes from Persephonella sp., assembly GCA_027030485.1. Lineage (GTDB taxonomy): Bacteria > Aquificota > Aquificia > Aquificales > Hydrogenothermaceae > Persephonella_A. The sequence continues at coordinate 20,301 of JALVEY010000163.1, read as the reverse complement.
GGTGATGCCCCAGGACTTAATGCCTGTATAAGGGCTGTTGTCAGAGCAGGACATTACTACAACCTTCAGGTTGTAGGAGTGAAAAGGGGCTTTAAAGGTCTGATTGAGAAAGAGTTTATCACTCTAAAACCAAGGGACGTCAGCCAGATAATAAACAGGGGAGGAACTATTCTGCTTTCAGCAAGAGAAGATAGGTTCCGTCAGTACGAATACAGAAAAAAGGCTGTAGAAAATCTGAGGAAAGAAGGGATTGACGCACTTTTTGTTATAGGTGGAAATGGAAGTTTTCAGGGAGCCAACCTTCTTGTTAAAGAGTTTGACTTTCCTGTGATAGGAATTCCAAAAACTATAGATAACGACACTTATGGAACAGAGTACACTATAGGCTTTGATACGGCAGTAAATAATGCCGTTGATGCGATAGACAAAATCAGAGATACATCCGTTTCACATGAAAGGGTTTTTGTTGTTGAGGTAATGGGAAGAAAAAGCGGATTTATAGCCCTTGCTGCAGGAATAGCATCAGGAGCTGATGTTACACTTATACCCGAGTATCCTTTTCCAATGCATGTTATTATTGACTCAATTCTTCAGGCAAGAAAAAGAGGAAAAAGGTTCTCTATCGTTGTTGTAGCCGAAGGGGTTGCCTCCGGAAAGGAGATCGCGGAAATTCTTTCACAAAAACTGAAACCTTACGATTTTGGTGGGGTGAGGTACTCTGTTTTAGGTTATATTCAGAGAGGAGGGAATCCCAGTATTTACGACAGAATAATCGCCTCAAGATTTGGTGTTTTTGCTGTTGAGGAGTATATTAACGGTAAAAAGAATATTATGGTTGCACTTGAAAATGGAAAAGTTGTGTCTAAGCCTCTTGAAATCTCTTTTGGGAAAGTGAAAAAACCTGATCTCTCTGACTTTGAGCTTAATAACATTTTAACGCTATGAAAATGGAAATAACAGAAGTTAAGATATACCCATTTGATACAAGCAGAATAGGCGGTAGAGTAAGGGCTGTAGCTGATATAACCCTTGATAATATTCTTGTTATAAAAGGTATAAAGGTAGTGGAGTCTAAACATGGTGGGCTTTTTATATCTTTTCCAAAAAAAGCAAGCTCAAAAGGAACCTATGTTGATATTGTCCAGTCCCTTGATAATGAATTTACTGAAAAGGTTAGAAGAGCGGTTGTTGACAGGTACAAAGAAGTTATGGGCATAATATAAATTTATTCTATACTTAAAAAGTCAAATCTCTCCATTATCTCAATTCCCCTGTAATCTGTAAGGTCAAGCCTTATAGGGGTAATAGAAACAAAACCTTCTTTAACAGCTGTATAGTCTGTACCTTTTTCACACTCCTCCTCAAGAGCCTCCTCACCGCCGATCCACCAGTATACTTCCTTAGAGGGAGATATATACCTCTTTATTTCTTCTTTATAAGCACTCCTTCCCTGTCTTGTCAAAAGATAACCTTTAATCTGATCAACAGGTAAATTAGGAAATGTAACATTGAGAAAAACCTTATCAGGCAGACCCTTATGCAGAACCTGTTTTATTATTTTTACTGCAAGATGGGACATTCCTTCAAAATCAGGGTTTTTTGCTGAAGATGGAGAAAAAGCAACAGACATAATCCCAAGCATTGTTCCTTCCCTTGCAGCTCCAACAGTACCAGAGTAAAAAATATCGTTCCCAAGATTTGGGCCTGTGTTAATTCCTGCAACCAAAATGTCTGGTTTTTGCCCTTTCAATATTACATGATACCCTAAATGAACACAATCTGCTGGCGTTCCATCAACTACGTAATAAAAGTTTTCCTCTAACTTTTCTATCTTTAAAGGTTTTGTGAATGTGAGGGAATGGCTTGACCCTGACATATTTCTATCTGGAGCAACAGTTATTACCTCAAACTCCTCATCTACAAGCCTGTTTCTTATTGCTGTCAGCCCCTTAGACTGATAACCATCGTCATTAACAAGAAGAACCCTGTATTTTTTCATCTTTACCTTATATTTAATCTTTGTAATTTGCAAATTATACAGCCAAATGTTAACCAAAACTATGATCTTCCTTCATAATTGGATAAGTGAACTTTGGAAATGTTTTTGATTTAATATGTTCTTCAAAAAAATTTGTAAAAGTCATCTAACCAGCAGTATATTTATTACAAGCATTTTTTCAGTTTTTGATTTTATTTTAGCTTAACTGGAGGCTTTTTTATTTTCGAACTCACGTTAGTTTAAATTTGTGTAAAAATTTGAAAAAATGGTGAAGACTATATCTATATGGATATAGACAACACATGTAAAGAAGAACGAAAAACTTTTTAAATTTATTGGTTCAAGTTAAATAATATTAAGCTGATGAGTTTGAGAAAATCTATTAGGAATAGGAAATGTATTTAAAGTTGAGAGATAAATTATCTATCAAAGAGTAAAGCAATAATATTAAAATTATTTTAAAGTATGCATTCATTATTGTTTTCAGTTTTACGAATTATATTTGCGGTTTGGAAACTTTTAGATAGGAATATAATCCTAATAATATACTTTTTATACTTTTTAAAAAAGAGGGCTACACGCCCTCAAATGTATCATTAGAAGAATACAAGATATTGAAGAATTCTTTCTTGTGGAAGTAGTCCATTAATATAATATGTTGGTTCTGTATGGTATGAAGTATATAGAATTTTACCTTTTCCGACGGGGAAGCTTACTGTCAAAGGTTTTTCTCCACTTCCTGAAGACCATGAAACATATCCTTTTACCCATATTTTCACATCTGAAGAGTGAGAAGGATGAGGTCCATTTATTACTGCCCAACCACCAAGAAATCCTTCTATCTGAACTTTATTGGTAGAGGTATTTATACAATCCACCGGGTTGTTACTGCTATCAACACAAGTTACTGTTGCAAGCCAATCTGCAAGCGTATTATCAAGAACATCTGCCTCTGTAGTTATTCCTGCATTCCCCACCTGAGCTGCATCCATATTTTCAGGATCTATTTCAGGAGTAGAATCGCTTCCATAAAAGTCAATAAATTCTGGGAAAACCTGTTCTACAAAATCATAAGATAAATCTGTTACATATAACCTTCCTCCCTGCTCAACATAATCTCTGATTATAGAAATTTTTGAGCTATCTGTCAGTATATCATTTTCATAACCTGTTCCACAGTTTATAAAAACAATGTCATATTTATAAATATCTGGTTTTCCATCCATATCTTTATCTACAAAGAGATCATCAAAATTTGGATATTTTGTATCATCAAGGGAATAATCCCCATCATAAAAATCAAATTTTTCTGTTCCAGGTTCAAGCCGTCCTGAATTTATAGAACCAAATCCAAGCTTTGCAAGAACATTTTCTATAGCATCGTAGTATCCAGTAACTACAGCCATTTTAGGGGCTCCCTGATCTGGATCGGAAGGGAGGTTTACATTACCCAAATCTAATTTTGAGGATGTTAAATCCACAGAAATTGTTTTCTTAAAAGCTCCTTTCTTAAATTTCAACGTTAATTTATTTCCGGTTATATTGACTTTCAAGGAAAAAGAACCATCTGCTGCTGTACATGTAGCTGCCATATACTGTTCTGGAGGTGTCTCACATTGAACGGAATTTTGACCTTGTATGAAAGATGAAATAGATATTTGTTGAGAATAATCTTTTGGAACATAAACTACTGCACCTGCAATTGGAGTTTGACCATCTGGAGCTAACAATTTTCCTGTTACATCAACAGAACCAGCAAAACCTCCCTCTTCATTACTGCTGCCACCACCTCCTCCACACGAGCTTAAAATTAAGGTGGACAAAATTATCATTAAAAAAATTGATATAAATTTTTTGCTTTTCATAGCAATTCCCCTCCTATACATAGCGCCTTTACTATTAATTATATTATATAATATAATTCATTTTAAGATTTTACAAATAGGGGTATTTGGTTCAACGGGGTAAAGGTGTAAGATAATAATAAGAAGTGCAAATACTGGAAAGGGTAGTAAGGAAAGGATTTAACTCAAACAAAAGATAAATATATTTATGTAGAGCTTGCAATTGAGGTTTTGGAGAAAATGCAAAAAGAAATTACTATCCCTACATAATTACAAAGAATTAGTAGTTTAATTATTTCGCGAAGGAATAACAACGAGAGCCATCGCCATAGTTTTAAAAGTTCCATATCAAATAATTAGAACATAGATAAAAAGAGAAGGCGAATTGGGTTCGGACTGTAGTAGTTGATAAGAATATAAAGTTTTTCGAAATTAAGTAAAAGAACTGAGAATACATTTTATTAGGTTAGAAGAGAAACTACCTAAATACAAGTAAGTTCATACTGACGGGTTGTATATTTATTAGAATTTTAGGAGAAGGAAGAAGAAAAAATTTGGGTTAACTAATTAGAATGAATGACTGCATTCAGTTATTAGAGATAAACTTGCTATGTTTAGAAGGAAGACTAAAGCCTATGCTAAGACTGTTAGTTCAATGAAAAGAGCTTTGGCTTTGCTTTTTATTTATTGGAATTTTCCACTTATGGATTTATAAACCAACTATCTTTTTATATCCCATCTTCCTTTTTTAAAGTAAAACTTTTATAATTAGTAATGTAAGAAGAAATTTTGTGGGGAGGTTATCCATTATGAAAAGGAAAAAACTATTAGCAGGATTGATGATCGTAATTGCCTCTGCCCTGAGCTTTTCCTGTGGAGGCGGAGGTGGTGGTGAAACCGCTGAAACTGGTGGCGGCGGTTCCGGTGGTGGTGGCGGAACCGGTGGTGGTGGTTCCGGTGGTGGCGGCGGTTCCGGTGGTGGTGGCGGAACCGGTGGTGGTGGTTCCGGTGGTGGTGGCGGAACTGCAGTATCAACTTATCTTGCATATCAATCAAGTATCCATCTTGTAGATCCTGATAATCCTTCTTCTCCAATTACCTTGTCTAATAAACCTATAAATGAAACAGAAGCTTTATTTGCTGTCAACAGTTTTAATACCTCTACAAAAGAATACTCCAACTTACATAGACATTCCATATACTGGATAGAAGAATCTGATGGTGATACGAACGTTACAAATGGCGGTCCTATAAAAATGGCATTTATGGTGAAAGGTTCAACCCCCCCAACAGCTAAACAGATTAGCAATATAACAGATGCTTGTGAGTTTATTAAAACAGAGGATGATGCCGTGACTGGCAACACGTACATAGTTGTTCAAACGGCAAGTGCTGATGGAGAGTGTTTTACCAATGACGATGGAAGAAAGTTTATCCACAGTGGAATGACAAATTCAGATATACCAATAGATATGAGTAATTTAGACTTGGTTACAGGGGTTGATCACGGTAATGGTATTACAGGATTTCTAATATTAGATACTCAAAATTCTATCTTGAAAAAATGCGATACCAATTTAAGCAATTGTACAAATCTCAAAAATGGTGTAAGTACTGCTAATTGGTTCGAGAGCAATCCTAACAATTTTTATGACTACATCTGTATAGATGGTGATCTTTATTTGTTTGATGGAAATAGTATGAACTTTTTAAACGTTAGCTGCAGTGGATATACCTCTTCTGAATCCGACAACAGCGCTATTTATGCTATAGACAATAATGGTAATGTTTCAAAACTCAACCATGGAGGTAACTCTTGGGTTGTCATCTATAATGGCGGAGATGCAAATGACATTATAGGAAAAACTCAAAACTACGTTATTATTAACACTCCTAATGGTTTAAAAGCTGTTAAAAAAGATGGTTCCACAATAATAACTATTGATCCTAATAATCGGTACGGATTTATAACAAAAAACAAGGTTTTCTTCAATAAATATGCTACTAATAGTGTCTCTGCATGTATATGGGACGAAGGTTCAAGCGGATCTAACTGTATTTCTAATAGCTATTGGGTAGGTTTTAGTTTAGCTGTTAATGGAACCCTTAATATCTCTGGCGGTTACTTCTTACCTATTTATAGAATATTAAAAGTGGAAGATGTGAGTTATACTAACAATCAACCAGTAGGCGGAACTCTTTATTCGGTTGATCCTGCAAACACTACATCTACTGTTAATTTAGGAACTATTTCACCAGACTTTTCATTGGTAGGAGGATTTGGTATAGGAAATAAAATCCTTTTAGCTGGAACTAATAGCAACTATAAAAACGATATATTTTACGCAGATTTAACTACTCCAAATAGCCTACAAAACATAACAAACACTCCAAATGAAGATGAACATCTGGTATTTTAAATTTTAATAGGGGCTAAATGCCCCTATTCTTTTAGAGAATTTTTCTTAATTTTTTCATACTATAAGTTTTTACCACTATTTGGTTAGTAGGTAATAACTGGGAATAGTAAACAGAAAATTGTATCTTTTGTATGGTAAACTAATCAAAAACTTTAGGTTAACGAGGTTGATATGAGGGATTTTATAAATAATCTTGCAGACAGGGTTCTCTCAGGAGAAGAGTTATCAAAAGAGGAAGGGTTAAAAATACTGAGTATACCAGATGAGCTCCTTGAAGATCTTATAGAACAGGCATCAAAAGTTAGAGAATTTGTTTTTAAGAATGAGGTTGAGTTCTGCTCACTGATTAATGCAAAAAACGGTGCCTGTACAGAAGACTGTTCATTCTGCGCCCAGTCTTCAAAATACCCAACACCTATTAACGCATACTCCCTTGTTCCAAAAAAAGAGCTTTTAGAGGGAGCTGTAAAAGCTGTTTCAATAAAAGCAAACAGATACTGTATTGTAACCAGTGGAAAAAAGGCAACCAAGGAAGAGATCCAGCATATAGCTGAAGCTGTGAAAGAGATAACAGATACTCTACCTGTTAAGGTATGCGTATCAATAGGAAGTATTGATGAAGAGGATCTGAAAGTATTAAAGGAATCCGGTGTTGAAAGGGTTAACCATAACCTTGAAACATCAGAAAAACATTTTCCTAAAATAGTCACTACACATTTATGGAGGGAGAGATACGAAACAATTAAAAGAATACAGAATGCCGGTCTTTCTACATGCTGCGGGGGAATATTCGGCATAGGAGAAACAGATGAGGATATAGTTGATCTTGCTGATACGTACAGGGAGCTTGGGGTTGATTCTATACCTATGAACTTTCTTATTCCTATCCCTGGCACACCTCTTGCAAACAACAAACAGCTTACTCCACAAAAATGTCTCAAAATAATTTCCCTGTTCAAACTGTTTAACCCTCAGGCAGAACTCAGGCTTTGCGGTGGAAGAGAACAAAATCTTAGAGAGTACCACGACAGGGCTATGGAAATAGCTAACTGTCTAATGGCAGGGGGTTATCTAACAAGAGCAGGAAGACCTCCCGGAAAAGATGAGGAGATGGTGAAAAGGTTAGGCAGGAAACTTATAACTCAGGGAGAAACTTTTGAGAAATATAAGCAAAATTCTTCTCCAGTAAATACATAGATCTGTACATAAAGTACTGTTCTTTAGGTAGCTTTAATGGATCTAATTTTTCAGATATAAAATTGATCAACCTGTTGCGTATTTCCGACTTGTTATAAACCAGTCCGTAAGCAACAGGGAAGATTTGGGAATATACATCGGGATATATATTATCAGGGTTTATTTGATGATACGTTTTATCTGTAATTGCCCAATAAAAATAACCTGTTTTAAAGTCATAAAAGTTTTGCCATATATCCCTATTAAAAGAGATTACATGGGCGTAATAATAGTTAAAATCATTATGATTTATTTTTTTTAAAGCGTATATTATAGACAATAATCCTCCATACGCCTCCAGGTTATTCATCAGGTAATTTTGATGATTTTGGGGATCTGATATAGTTAATCCTTTTGAATTTTTCAGATGTACTATCAGATAAGCTATATCAAGATATTTATCTATGTAATTCTTAATTAATGAATAATCCTGTTTCCTTATACAGTATAAAGTACTTAATGTTAAAAATAAACCTGCATATCCATCAGCAGAGTCGTATATTCTTAAGGGTTTTTCTTTTCCATCAAGTGTTATTTCAAAGTCGTATATAGTCCCTGTAATTCTATTATGATCTGAGGTGTTAATCCTGTCTAAATACCAGTATATATATTTTCTTATCTCCCCGATAGGAATTTTATTTTCAAGAATTAAATATACCGCAGTCAATGTAGTAATATAAGAATTCACATAATTTTTTTTCCTGATAGTTGAATAATACTTCCATATATTTAAAGGGGAATTATACTCATCGTAATTCACATTCATAGCGAAACTTCTTTATATTTGCGGTTATTACTTTATAGTAATAAAATTCATCCTGTATATCTGATAGTTTTTCTTTACACATTCTTTTTGGGATCGCTACAGGTATTCCTTTTAATCCATCCGGATTATATAAGGTTATTACAAATTTATCTTTTTTTATCTTAAATGAAAATTTTGTTTTTACAAACCTCTCAAGGTAATTTACAAAATACAACATCGGTCTGACTAATAATTCTCCCTGCTTGTATTTTTTCTCTGCATAATTAATAAACCTAAGTATCGCCTCAGGGTAATGAGGAATATCATAAGGATGTGAATAGATAAGCCTTATTGTTTTTCTTTCTATAACAAAATCCACCATTCCTTTAAGCCATTTTTCTACTTTTTTTGGTGTATAACCTTTAACTGACATTTCATAAAATGATGCTACATCTCCAAGTGGTGTTACAGGAAATGCCCATACTTTATCTGAAACCATCTTTTTTCTGTAAAAAGTCCTATTTGGAGCAGAACCTGAATCACCAGTGTAATAGTAGCACTTCATCCCTAATTCTTCTAATATTTTTGTGGTTATTGGTTGAGGATGGACTCCATTGGGAGCAGAATACTCCTTTATGATCTGATTAGATACTTTTCTTAGACATCTATTATTTATATGTATATACCTTTTTATATCTTCATACCCAAATTTTCCAGAAAGTATATTTTCCGAAAACCAGTTATGTGCCCATCCTCCGTGGGACCCGGTAATACCGTATTTGGTAAGCATAGAAGCAATCTTTTTACCTTTCCCGCAAGCATCAAACCCTTTTCCATCACCAGGTTTTTTCAAAAATGATCCGGCTGTAATATGGTTTGAATAAATTATAGTTTTTCTTAAATATCCTTTTTCTATCATCATCGGAATAGATTTCCAATCGAGGTGTGAATCAATATGCCAGTTTATAATAAGTCCACCTTTTGCATACGGTGTATTAACTATATGGGGTATATGCACTACTTTAAATAGATAAAATCTTATGAAAGCCCTTAACAATATATCATCACTTTCGGATTTTAAGTGGCATAACGGTAGATTAACGAAAAATGCACTTCCAAGACTGTGCCTTTTTAAAGAAGCACCAATACCTTCAAATTGAGATTTATAAATAGATGCTATAATCTCAATATTATTATCTGTTTGCTCAGTAAGAGCTACAGGATATTTCAGTTTTCCGTATTTATAACCGCTTATTGTATTATCAATCATTTTTCCCGGTGGAATATCTATCTTTTTCACATAATTTTTATTCAGTTTAAAATATCCTAATGTGTAGGTCTCTTCCTTTTTTTTTGGATAAAGACAGTAATTAACGCCTAAAATGTCTTCAAAAATCGGTCTATTTCTGTAATGACCATAAATATCTTTTGTACCTGCATCAAAGATAACAAAAATGTTGCCACCACTTTTTATGTATTCTTCACTCCAATACTTAATGTCTTCCGGTAGCTGTTGAGCAACTCCATCGGGGAATATTATTACAGGATAGGTTTTCCAAATATTTTCCGGCACATGAGATAGCAAGGAAACAGCATCCATTCTTGAGAAAAGTATTCCTTCTTCTTGAAGAACACTTTCTAAAGCTTTTATTGTATACTCTTTTTGTGGCATCTGTTTCGGACTATAAACAATCAAAACTTTGAATTCAGACGCAAAACTTAGGGAAAAGCTAAAAAGAAAAAACACCCATAACAGGCTTAATCTTTTAAGATACTTTTCCACATTTTGTATTTGCTTGAATATATCCATATATTTTCACACCTCTTCCAAAGGTAATTCTTTCACCTATTACAGATACTCGCCTTTCAGGAGAACCTACAATAACATTCTCAAGATATATATTCTTAAAGGAAAACACAGTTCCTTCTACAATTACATTTTTTAATCGGATGTCATCGTCAGAAAAAATATCACCTTTTACATACACAGGTTTATCCTCAAACCCTTCAAGCTGAACTGGATTTTCCCTTATTGTCTTTTCTATAATGGTGGAAAATTCTTTATACTCTTTTTCATTAAAGCCATAGGTTATAATAGGATGTCCATATAATCTGGTAAAAATATTATTTTTTCCTAATTTTAATATCCCTTCTGTTGAGCAAGCTATTCCTAACGAACATCCTGAACCAATATAAAGACTTTTTATAGCATCAATCCATCTGACAATAATCACATCATTTCCAATTTTACATACCCCATCACAAGCAACAGCCCTTATAAAACAATCATCTTCTATTACAAGATCATAAAGGGCATATATTTCCTTTTTAACAGCCGTACCTTTTTTTATTCTAAAAGCTCTGTTAGTAATCACATAAATATGATTTGGATATAGATTAAAGGTTAGATCATTAAATTTTCCATACTTCACCAGCTCTTTTTTTGACATTTGTACTTCAATCCGTGAATCTCCTTTCAGTAAAGAATCTTTTATAATAGCTTTAAATAGTTTTTCCCTAAAAGAAACAGAAAAATAACGTGGATTTCTCGTATAGTTCAGATCAATATTAAGACGCTCTTTCCCAGATGCAAGAACATAACTAATGGCAAATGGGAATATGAACAGGAAAAATACAAGAAAAAAGACAACCTCTATCAATCTGCAGCCCCTTTATCTCTAAATCTTTCTGTTTTATCCCAATGGATCTCTTTTTTTCCTTTTATAGAGTCTAAAATCGCCTGCCAAAATCCCAAAGATATGTAGATACTGTAAAAGACAAAATTAAATATTAAAAATGGTAATAATCTTACTCTTTTTTCCAGTCCATCTATAACCGCTCCCACTGCTATTTCATAAAATGGAGCAAAATTACCAAATCCTGAAAAAAGGAGAGGAATTAACATCACATATACAGGAGCAATAAAGTTAATATCTCCTAAAAAAAATAAGATAAGAAAATCAAACAATCCTAATAATAGTAAAAACGGAATTAGATAAACCATAAGAAGTAATAATCCATCAAACTTTTGGAAAAATGTAAGATGGGGTGATTTTAACACTTTGAAAAAGTACTTAAACATTACTTGGTTATGTCCACGGGACCACCTTTTTACCTGTCTTGCCCTGACATTCCAATTTTCTGGTGCTTCCTCCCAACATTCTGCTCTGTTCGCATAAACTACTTTGTATCCTGAAACATACATTCTGTAAGTAAGTTCAGTATCCTCTGCAAGAACATTCTCATTAAAACCACCTGTTTCAAGCACAATATCCCTTCTAAAACCACCTACAGTTCCACCATACTGTGGAATAAGGTTAAGATTGTACCTTGACTGCTGGTTTACCTGATAACCTCCACATCTCTCCAGATCGAGAAGTTTTGTCAACAAGTTTTTATCTGCATTTACAGGTATAACCCTACCCATAACCGCTCCAACTAAAGGATCTTTGAAATTTACAGCAAGTTCCCTAACTATACCCTTAGGAGGTAAATAATCAGCATCAAATATCAGAACTATCTCTCCCTGTGCAATTTTTAATGCATCATTCAAACCTGCAGGTTTACCTCTTTTACCACCATATCTATGCAATGGTTTGATAAAATCATATCTTTTTGCAAATTCATCAATTATTTCTTTTGTTTTATCTTCAGAATGATCATTTATCGGTATCACCTCGTATTTATTTTTTGGATAATCAGTTTTTGACAGGAGAGAGAGTATATTTGAAGCCACTTTTTCTTCATTGTGCATCGGAACTAATACGGACACTGTAGGAAGCTGATCGTCTATTATATCCCCATAGAATATTTTTTGTTTCCCCATAAATCGGTCATAGGCAAAGATTAAATGCCTTAAAGCATATAATATGCATAACAAAGAAACAGAAATTATGTATCCTTTTAGAACCAAAATCATTATTCCACCCATCGCCATTCTTCCCTTTTCTTTAACAAACTTTTAGTAATAAAGCTCATAAAGTATCCATAAAACATTACAGCATATATGTAATCTACAATTATGCCAAATCCTAAAAACAACACAGGCATAAAAATAAAAGAGTACTCTTTTACCACAATAATAACCAGTAGATACTTTAAAAATCCCAGAACTATAACAGAAAGACTTATAAGAAGATAAACAAAAATTTTTAAAAGGATATTAGTTGGAAGAGGCGAAACAAGGAGACCAAATACAAACATAAGAACTATCCAGTTAATTACAGCTGTGCTTATAAATAGATAAGAGAATGTTGGCAGACTATAGGGGAAATATTCAGCAAAAAGAATAAAGTAAAGCGCAGATAAAGCATTAATAAAAGTAAGTACAGATAAGGTCAAAAATATATTCTTCAAATATTTAGTTTTAAAGAAAATAATAGATAACACAAGGGAGACAATTAATGTTAGAATTGCAAAATCTATTGTTGGATACTTTCCATACGTTTCTATATAAGGAATACTAAACACAAAAAGATCTTTACGACTGATATCAAATACAGCATCAACATAAATCGTATCTAAAAATTGCTTACAGTACCCTATACCGTTTTCTAATATGTACGGAAAAAAAGAGATCACAACCATAAAAATTAAGAATATAACTGTAAAACTACCAATCAGTTCAAATTTATCAAGCTTTATTATCCTATATGCCCTGTGGGGTATGATCTTTTCTTTAATATCATCTTCTCTTCTCATAGCCTAAAAATCTACAAAAAAACCTCCAGATATCTTGTATTTGTTATAAGAATCTTCAAGCCTCATATATTCAAGTTCACCTATCAGCCCAAAATTATTGTTCAACCAGTGTCTATGCCCTATCCCAATTATTGTAGCATTTTGTCTTATTTCTTCAGGATTACTCAAATAGGTAGCGAGATATGCCTGCTTTCCCCATGAAAAATTTATATATGTCCAATGATCTTTTTCTGCACCATACTCTAAACTTATCAGATATGACGTAGAATGAATATTTCCCGGTTTACTTATATTATGAAAGTACCTGAATATTCCCACAAACTTACCCCGATAAATACTACCACCAAGGGATAAAACTATATCCTTATGTACATTCCAATATTTCATATATGTTCCTGAAACTGAAACGACGTACTGTTTTTCAGCCCCTAATTTGAAATTAAATTCATGATCAAGTCGGTACTTTGGTAAGTACTCTGAATTTGTTCCAAAAGATAATGCTGAATATGTATAAAGCCACTGTGTCCAGTCTTTATAAGAACCTATTACTCCTAAAGTTGCACTACCTTCAACCTTCCTGTCCATAATACTTCCACCTATAAACGGTGTCCAGTATCTACCTCCGTTTCCATAAAGCATTAAGTCAATACTATTCCATTCTCCGTATGTAGAATATGGATCAAGTCTTTCGTAATTATATTTGACATCTAATCTTTTTGGTGATAATGCATAGGAAGTTGACACTGTAATTCCTAATGAGGCTATTGTTAATAATGTTTTTTTCATATTATTTCAATACCCTCCCTAAAATGCTCTAAATTCATTTTTTCTGTTAATGGATATTTTTTTATAAATTCCTGTACAGATTCTTTTTCTAACAGTTCTCTTATTCTTTTTGAAGCAGTTCCATCACCAAACAGGTGTTTACCTTTTTCAGAAACTTCTTTATAAAAATCCTTATCTCTTACAAGTTTATTAAAGTAATCCTTTATTTTTTGTTTATCACTACCAACCAAAAATCCGGCTTCCGCATCAATAACTACAGATCTTTCAGTAACATCCCTTAATACCAGTACCGGTACACCTATACTTGCACTTTCTTCTTGTAATCCGCCACTATCTGTTAACACCAAAAACGCATGATCAAGTAAATAGATCATAGACTGGTAAGAAACCGGATTGATTATAAATATATTATTTGGTTTGTTCTCCATATGATTAGTTACTAACTTTTTAACCTCAGGATTAGGATGTATTGACCACACAAATATAAAATCTTTAAATTCCTGTGCTAAATCTTTTATACATTGACATATTCTTATAAGAGGTTCTCCTATATTTTCTCGTCTATGGGATGTAATAAGAACTAAATTATTACTTTTTAATGTTTCTGGTAATATTCCATAAGGTTTTAATTCCCTGAAAACCTCTTTTTCATCTAAAAGAGACTTACCAAGCTTAAGTGCATCAACAACTGTATTACCTACCAAGAATATCCTATCAGGTTTTATGTTTTCCCTGAGTAAATTTATTTTATCCACATAAGTGGGTGGAAAATGTAGATCAGCAAGTCTTCCCACCATTTCTCTCATAATTTCTTCAGGAAATGGTGCAAATTTATCAAAACTTCGTAAACCTGCTTCTATATGGACAACAGGTTTTTTATGAAGAAATCCAACAAAAGCCGCTGTAAAAGTTGTCATTGTATCCCCTTGGACTATGATTACATCAGGATTTGACATTGCATACACCCTGTCTAAATTTTCAATAAGCATTGAGGACAATTGGGGTAAAGTCCTATCTTTATTTATGTAAGTTCTTAAATCATAGTCCACATCAATATGAAAAAAATCAATTATCTGCTGAACAAGGTTGTGATGCTGACCAGAATTTATAACTATAGTTTCAAATCTATACTTTAATTCCTCAATAACTGGAGCTAATTTTATAGATTCGGGGCGGGTTCCAAAAACAATGGCTACTTTCATATTCTCCCCCTTGTATTGTAATTTAAAACCTTCTTATTAATAATTGATTATTAATATAGCACACCAAGATGAATTTTACGTGAATATTCAAAAATTGCAGATATCTATTGAGTTTGGTTCTACTATAAGGGCTTTTTCCTGAAGTTTTTTTGATTTTACAGCCTCTTTAAAATGTTTCAGGGGAGCTTCTACCTTTACAAATTTGGGTATTGTATGAAATGTCCCGTAATGGATAGGAACAACAAAGTCTGCGTTCAGATCAATAAAAGCCTGAACAGCCTCAAACGGGTTCATATGAACCTTGTGCAGAAGAAGTGTTGGCTCATACCCTCCTATAGGGAGAAATGCTGTATGTACATTGAACATTTCTCCGTATTTTTTAAACCCATCAAAATAAGCCGTATCCCCTGCAAAATAGTATGTTCTGTCTTTTATTTTAATTATGTAGCTTGAGGTTTCTGTGTTCGGGAATAACAGGGACCTTCCTTTGTTGTGTTTTACAGGAAGTGATACAACCTCAAAGTTTTTTTGAGAAAAACTCTCATAATGCTTAAGCTCCACAATTTTCTTAAAATGTATCCTCCCCAAAACAGGTTTTGTATTCTCCGGAATTATTATTGTTGTGTTTCTCTTTAGCCTTCTAAGTGTTCTCATATCAAGATGGTCGTAATGGGCGTGGGATATAAGAATAAAATCCACTTCAGGAATAAGATCAGGTCTTAAAGCTGGTTTTTGTCTTCTTATGCCGAATATGTGAGGGCTCAAAAACGGGTCTGTCAAAAATCTTATCCCCTGATATGAAACCAGAAATGTTGAGTGCCCTAAATTTGCTATAAAATCATAACCGTGGCTCAGGGCAAATCTTATCTCCCTGTATATAAGAGAATGCTCATCAAGTATAAACTTTGAGTGCAGTTTATAATCCTTTGCTTTTGGCTTCCTGCCAGTAGTATTCCATATCATTTAAGTCCATCTCCTTGATATCTTCATTTTTTTCCTTTGCCTTTTTTTCTATATACTGAAACCTCTTTATACTCCTGTCTATAGATCTGTGGAGAGCTTCTTCAGGGTCTATCCCGTAAGCCCTCGCAAGATTTGTAACAGCGATCAAAACATCACCTATCTCATGCTTTATCTCCTCTTTAGTTTTCGCCTGCTTTAGTTCTTCAATCTCTTCTTCTACTTTCTCCATTACCTGATCAGGATTTTCCCAGTCAAAACCGACCTTTGCCATTCTCTTCTGAACTTTTACGGCTCTCATCAAAGCCGGCATTCTTTCCGGTATTCCTTCAAGTATAGATTCCCTTTTTTTCTCTTTTTGTTTTATAGCTTCCCACTTCTTAAGGTGGTCTTCCCCTTCAAGCTGTTCATACTGGGCATCACCAAAAACATGTGGGTGTCTTCTGATCAGTTTTTTTATAAGGCTTTGAATAACATCATTTATATCAAATCTGCCTTCATCTTTTTTTATCTGGGAATGGAAAACAACCTGTAGAAGAAGATCACCTAACTCCTCTAACATCGCTTTTTCGTCATTTTTTTCTATAGCCTCAAAAAGCTCGTATGCTTCCTCTATAAGATTATTTTTTATTGACTGGCTTGTCTGCTCCCTATCCCATGGACACTCCTTTCTGAGCTTCGCCACAATATCAACAAGTTTCTGAAAATTTTCCCCTTCTTTTTTGCAGACCTTTTTTTCCATGCAGACCCCCTTAATGTTAAAATATACAGGTCAATATAATATATGCAAAAGGATACAAAAATGGAAAATATTATAAATGTCAAACACCCTCTACTAACAAATCTCGTTTCAAAACTGAGGAGCATTTATACTAATTCCTATGACTTTAGAAAGTATCTGTCTGAAGTTGGGAGGATTTTGCTTGTTGAGGCTTTAAAAAACGAAAAAATGAAGGAAAAAGAGTTAGAGATATGGATAGGAAAAAGAAGTTTTCCCGTCTTAGAAGAGGAAAAATATGTTTTTATCCCGATATTAAGGGCTGGTCTTCCAATGCTTGACGGTGTTCTTGAGATGATACCTCTGGCAAAATCAGGATTTCTTGCAATAAAGAGAAATGAAGAAACACTTGAGAGCGTTCTGTATTACGACAGGGTTCCTCCTCTTAAAGGCAAAACAGCTGTTATCCTTGATCCTATGGTTGCCACAGGCGGATCTCTTGATTATGCTATAAATGTGGTTAAAGAGAAAAATCCTGAAAGGATAATTTCCCTCAATGTTATAGGAGCTCCTGAAGGTCTAAAAAGGATATCCGAGAAACATCCTGATGTTCAGGTTTATATAGCACAGATAGACGAGAAGTTAAACGACAAAGGATACATAATTCCTGGAATAGGAGATGCCGGAGACAGGGCATTCAATACTGGGTGATGATTATTCAGGATATTTTTACAGGGTTTGTTTTTGGTGTTGCTGCCGGATTATCCCCAGGTCCTTTAATGGCACTGCTTATATCAGAAACACTGAAAGGACACAAAAAAAACGGCATTCTGGTTTCTATCTCCCCGATTATAACGGACATTCCTATCCTGATTGTTTCCCTGCTTATACTTGACAGGATAAAAGAGGTTCAGCACCTGCTTTCTGTGGTTTATTTTATTGGTGCTTTTGTTCTGTTTTATCTGGGTTATAAAAATATAAAACTAAAAAAGCTGCATATAGAAACTGATCTAACTGGATCGTTGAAAAAAGGTGTTATCCTTAACATTCTGAACCCGTACACCTATCTGTTCTGGTTTTTTATAGGAGCTCCTTACGTCAGTAATGCAGGCGTTGTGGGAGGGACTTTATTTACAATTTTCTTTTTTATCGGGATTACAGGAAGTATGATCTTGATAGCTGTTTTTACCCAGAGGCTAAAAAGGTTTATAGAGAGCAGGTATTACATCTACCTGCTCCGTTTTATCGGGGTTTTGTTTATTGTTTTTGGTTTTGTTCTCATAAAAGACGGCATATCTAAGTTTTGATCACTGCTGTGACTGACCTCCCGTTGAGCCCATTCTTTTACTTCTTTCCATAGCCTGCTGTGAAAGATACTCTGTTCCGAATTTTTTGAGGTTTTCATACTCTATGTTAAACATGTCGTAATGTCTTTCTTCATCCATTATCACAGCCTCAAATATCTGCTTGGTTCCTGCATCTCTGTTGTTAGTAGCCTCAACAGCAAACTCATTGTACATATCAACAGCCTCTTCTTCTGCTTTCATAGCCCATTCAAGCATTTTTTCCGGATCCCTGATATGCTCTATATCTTTTGCAGGTTTCATCTCAATCTCACCGCCTAAAAACAGTATCCTCTCTGCAAACCTTTCTGTGTGAAGCATCTCGTCTATGGCTGTTTTTTTGAATATGGAAGCTAAAAGATCATAACCAAGATCATCAAGAACAAAATGGAAATACATATACTGGTGTATCGCTGTAAGCTCCTCTGATATTGCTTTGTTCAGCAGTTCTACAGATCTTTCTCTGTTCATTATCTTCCTCCTGTTTTTATTAAATAGTAATAGTTATTAATTAGCCTGTCAATGCTTTTTCGGAGTCAGGCTTACAGACACATATTTTGTTGATCTGTTCACCATTAGTTCCATAAGGGTGGTTGTATTAGGATAGAATAAAGAAGGTTTACCCTCAATTATCTCTCCATTTTCCGTCCTCAGAAGGAAAATATTTTTCAGCTTTTTTGTGTCGTAATATATCCCTTCATCAACCTTTGGAATATGTATCTTCACACTCAGTATAACATCTCCAATATCCTGATAGCATTCTTTCAGCAGCTTTCTTAAACCTTTTAGCCCCACTAAAAATCTTCTGTAGCTTGGGTCTGTAAGGTTGTTGTGGAACTCATCTGTTATGTAGCTGTGAACTTTCTGACTCCATTCTATCTCTTTGTTTGACATTCTTTTTTTAATTACTTCCCCTTTTGTTACATACCTGTCTTTGTATCTATAAACAAAAAACTCAAGGGTGTAGTCCTTAACAGGCATTCTGTGGTCGTCAACTGTGCGGATAAAAAACTGCTGGTATATCTCCTTATCTCTGTAGGTTTCCTGTGTTATGGTCTTCAGTTTTTCTTTAAGATCTTTAAAGTCCTGAGGTGTTTTTACCCTTAATGCCTCAAGAAGAAGCTGTCCTATCCTGCTTGTTTTATCAGGTCTAACATCCTCAACTATTGAGCCGTGATCGTAGTTTTTTAAAACACAGAAGGCTGTATCTGTTTTTGGATAAACAAAGGAGATTTTTTCTTCTTCTCCTGCAAAGTTTACAGAAAACTTAACAGAGTTAAGATTTGTTCCTGAAACAACCACAGTTCCGTCTGTTCCTTTTTTATTCACAAACTTTCTAAGACCTCCATAACCTTTTGCCCCAACAAAGATAAATGTCTGTATCTGCTCAGGGTTGTAGTAAGGCTCTTTTATAAGTATGTCCCTGTGGGCTAACTTCCACTGGTAAGGGCTTGCAAGTTCAAGACCGTTCAGCAGTTTTCTTCCAACCTCAAACATATCACCGAATTTGTACCTTCCTTTGAAAAGCATACCGAGAAGGGATTTTCCGTAATGTGCAAGGGGTGATCCGAAGTTTGCCGGAGCAAGCATTATGATTTTTTTAACTGGGCATTTGTCTATCCTGTGGCTGTAGTATTCTGCTATGAAATGTCTTATAACGAGTCCTCCTGTTGAGTGAACTATCACATTCAGGTTTTTCAGAGGATTTCCGTCTCTGTCAATAAACCCTTTTTCTTTAAATCTGTCGTAAAGACCGTCAATAACATCTTCATAGGTAATGTTGTCTTCTCTTGACTCGTAATCTGCGTAGTAGATAGTTTCTACAGTTCCCATTCCGTTGTCGATTAGAAACTGCTTCATTCTGACAAATGACTCGGAGCAGTCGCTCCACCCGTGAATTATAACTGTGATTTCCTCCATCTTCCTGGTAAACCAAAGTGTAAAGAACTAATTACACTTTGGGCTGGAGTATTTGTATTCCGCCTTTTTCAGGTGTGGATATGTCCCCAGCTGGCGGTATTTATCCACACCATAGCCCCTGTCCCAAGAAACAGGAGCTAACCTCTTCACTACCCTGTCCCAATCCCCTGAAATCATTATACTCTTCAAGGGAGATAAGTTCCTTGATAAAGACTTACCCAGAACAGGGATAATAAGGGCTGCCTTAACAACTTGCCACAAGCAGAATAATATAATCTGTCTAAAGTTGTTTCAAGATATTCACCTTGAAAGTTATATTTTGCACTATCTAAAGTTCTATATGCTTTTTCTATCCAATGATTTACAATCTCTTTTTTCACAGATATATTCCTTCTGATTTTATATTCTTGAAATATAGAGATTGTCT
>JALVEY010000162.1 GCA_027030485.1 Persephonella sp. | reverse complement strand
TCACCTTGAAAGTTATATTTTGCACTATCTAAAGTTCTATATGCTTTTTCTATCCAATGATTTACAATCTCTTTTTTCACAGATATATTCCTTCTGATTTTATATTCTTGAAATATAGAGATTGTCTAAAGATATTTGAATTTTGGAACTCTTCTTGACTTATTATCATTATTCCAAAAACTACATCGTAGTTTAGCTCTATTTCTGTTGCAATATCTAATATTTTGTATTTAAGCTCCGATGGATTATTTAGAATAATAAGAACATCTATATCACTTTCTTCATCAAAATCTCCCCTTACTTTTGAACCATAAATAATTAATTTCGCTTTTTTGTCTAACTTTAATACTTCTTTTTTCAAAGCTAATACTGCCTTTTTTTCATTTTCAGATAAATATTTCATATTTCTTGCTCTTTTCCAAAATTTATACAACTAAATGTATGTTTTATTAATTTCAAAATCAATCACCTTATACTTTTACCCTTTCCTGTAGGTATTTTTTCAAAAATCTGCCTGTGTGGGAGTCTGGATTGTTTGCGATCTGTTCCGGTGTTCCTGTGGCTACGATCTGACCGCCTCTTTCTCCTCCTTCAGGACCCAGATCTATTATCCAGTCTGCATTTTTTATAACATCAAGGTTGTGTTCTATAACAACAACAGTGTTACCTTTTTCAACAAGCTTGTTTAGAACCCTTATCAGCTTCTCAACATCGTGGGAGTGTAGTCCTGTTGTTGGTTCATCAAGAAGATAAAGGGTTCTTCCTGTGTCCCTTTTTGAAAGCTCTCTTGTCAGTTTTATCCTCTGAGCCTCTCCACCAGACAGGGTTGTTGCAGGCTGTCCAAGTTTTATGTAGTCAAGACCAACATCGTATAAAACCTGCAGTTTGTTTCTTATTGAGGGGACATTGTAAAAAAACTCAAGGGCTTCTGCAACTGTCATATCAAGGATATCTGCTATGTTCTGCCCTTTGTACTCAACCGATAAGGTTTCCCTGTTGTATCTTTTGCCCTGACATACTTCGCAGGTTACATAAACATCAGGTAGAAAATGCATCTCTATTTTTACAACACCATCCCCTTTACATGCCTCACACCTACCCCCTTTTACATTAAAGGAAAACCTTCCCGGTGTGTATCCTCTTATCTTTGCCTCTGGTGTGGCAGCAAAAAGAGCCCTTATGTGGTCAAAAACCTTTGTGTATGTTGCAGGGTTTGAACGGGGAGTTCTGCCTATTGGGGACTGGTCAACATTTATAACCTTGTCTATATGCTCCCAGCCTTCTATTTTTTCGTGTTTTCCCACATACTCATTCCTGTGGTGAAATCTGTTTTTTGAAGCCTGCCAGAGAATATCGTATATGAGCGTTGATTTTCCGCTACCTGAAACACCTGTAACGGCAACAAACAGACCAAGGGGTATTTCAACATCTATATTTTTCAGGTTATGCTCTGATGCTCCTCTGATAACAAGCTTTTTCTCTGGGTCTGGGGTTCTCCTTTTTTCAGGAACAGGTATTTTCAGCTTTCCGCTGAGATATTTTCCTGTAAGTGATTTCTCATTTTCCATTATCTGTTCAGGAGTTCCAACGGCAACAACCTCACCGCCAAAAACCCCACTTCCAGGACCCATATCTATTATAATGTCT
>JALVEY010000161.1 GCA_027030485.1 Persephonella sp. | reverse complement strand
TATTACCGAAGATCAGGGGTTAAGGAGAGAAATTGCAGATTATAGATAAAGCTTTTGAAAATAAAAAGCCTCTTATATGCTACTTTATGGCAGGTTATCCATCTTTAGAAAAAAGTTATGAAACAGCAGAGACTTTGATTGATGCAGGGGCAGACATATTAGAAGTCGGAGTTCCCTTTTCAGACCCTGTTGCAGATGGTACAACCATTCAAATAGCCCACGAAAAAGCTGTAAAAGACGGCATCACACCATATAATGTTTTTCAGCTGACAAAAAGGCTGAAAGATGAGTTCCCCCACATTCCACTTATACTGATGACATATTATAACCCTGTGTTTGTTGCAGGAGAGGAAAGATTTTGCTCAAACGCAAAAGAAAACGGAGCTGATGGTTTTATAATTCCTGATCTTCCCCCTGAAGAGGCTAAAAGTTTTAAGGAGATTGCAAATAAAAATGATCTTGCCACCATATTCCTTCTTGCTCCAACATCAGATGAGAAGAGGATAGACCTTGTAGGAAGGATGAGTGATAGGTTCATATACTATGTATCTCTTACTGGTATAACAGGTGAAAGAGAAACACTTCCCTGGAAAGAGCTTGAGAAAAAGGTAAAACAGATAAAATCAATAACAGGAAAAAAGGTTGCCGTTGGTTTTGGAGTTTCCAAAAAGGAACATACGCAAAAAATTTCTGAATTTGCGGACGGCATAATAGTTGGAAGTGCTATTGTTAAACTTCAGGGAAAGTCAGACATACAGGGAATAAAAAATCTTGTAAGACAACTGAAAGAGGGTATCTCATGATAACCGTTGTAGATTACGGTATGGGAAACCTCAGAAGTGTTTCAAAGGCTCTGGAAAAAGTAGGTCTTGAGGTAAAAGTGTCATCTGATCCAAAGGATGTAGATAATGCAAAAGGGATCGTTGTTCCCGGTGTTGGTGCTTTTGGAGATGCAATGCACAACCTTGAAAGGCTTGGTCTTCTTCAACCTGTCTTAAGATCCATACAAAAAGGAAAGCCTTATCTTGGTATATGTCTGGGTCTTCAAATACTATTTGAGTACGGGTACGAGTTTGGAGAGCATAAAGGTCTTGGTGTGTTAAAGGGTAAGGTTATCAGGTTCGAAAATAAAGAAAGCTTTAAAGTGCCTCATATGGGATGGAATCAGATATGGATAAAACAGAAAGAAGGACTTTTTACTAATATAAGAGATGGAGAGTATTTCTATTTTGTCCATTCATTTTATGCAGTTCCATCAGAAAACATGGATATAGCTTCATCAACAGATTATATCGTTGATTTTTGCTCTGCAGTGCAAAAAGAAAATGTGTGGGCTGTTCAGTTTCATCCTGAAAAAAGCCAAAAAGCAGGATTAAAACTCCTTGAAAATTTTAAATATTTTGTGAAGAAAAACCATTAATATGTTTAAACTTATCTGAATAAATATCTACAATCAGTTCTTCTACCGTTTTTGGTTTTGATATGTAAAAACCTTGCCCATAATGGATGCCTATTTTCCTCAATGTTTCTAAACATACCTCTTTTTCAATTGATTCTGCAACGGCTTTTAGATTAAGGCTTTCTGATAAGATAGATATAATATAAATTATTTTTTTCACATTCTCATTTTTGTAAAGAGCTTTTATTAAAGTTCCGTCTATTTTTAAAATTCCTATTATATCTTTCTGTGAAAGGTCAGCCACAGTTTTAAGCGAAGAATAACCAGCTCCAAAATCATCAACAGCAAACTTAAGACCTATTTCATTTCTCAACTTTTCAATTATTGTTATATTTTCAACTAATTGCTGTTCTGTAAGTTCAAATGTAAGGTTTAAGCTATTTAGACCTTTTACAGTTTCTTCCAATTTTTTAATAAATTTGTGTGAAATAAGGGACTTATAACTAACATTTACAAGAATGTTAGGTGTTATTTTTTTAATCAAATTCTGTTTTTCTACTAATAAGTCAAGGACAATGCTGTCCAGCTCTGATATTAAACCAAGTTCGTAAACCAGATCAATAAAAATTCCTGCAGAAATTAACTTTCCATCATCATTTACTATTCTAACAAGAGTTTCTACAAATTCTACTTTTCCGGTTTTCAGGTCAATAACAGGCTGAAATACTACATCTATATTCCTGTTTAAAATACTGCTTTTTATAAAGTTAACATTCTGGTATCTCTGATTGATCCATTTAAGTATTTCTGTTTTTTCTTCTTTGTCAAGAACAAGGAGCATTTTTTTCTCTTTTTTCTTGGCTTCCTCTTTGAGATGGGATAAAATCATTCTAACTTCTTCACCTGTAATTTCAGAGAAAGGTTCTATTTCCAGAGTGCCGATAATTGTTCTCAGTTCTATTTCTTTGTCATCTATTATTAATTTTTTGTTGACAACTTTAGAAATTTGATTAACAAAATTCTTTATATCATTATCTGTGCAACTTGTGTTAAACATATAAAAGTTTGCTGTAGTTCCTCTTATAAAAAGTGTTCTGTTTTGTTTGTTTTTTAGAATCTCTTTTATCTGATTTTCTATCTCTGATATGGCTTGGTTAATCGCCTCTTCACCATAAATCTTATTCAATGTTCTCAAATTCTGAATATCTATTATTGATACAAACTGTCTTTTATTAGAGCTTGCCAGATAACTGATAAGATTAAAAAAGTTTGTCTCAAGATCTGCAAAAGTTATAAAATAAAGCTCTGCGATAGTTTTCATAAGTTTAAATGCCTGTTCTATAAAATCCTTCTCAATTAGATAACTTTCTGTATAGTTTCCTTTGGTATAAAACAGATAAAAAGAGTAGGCAGTTTTGAAAATAAGGGTGTGAAGCTCCTCAAGATAAGAACATAAATTGGCATCCATACATACCATGACAGATTCAGGGTATTCCAGATATTTTATGAACTCGCTATCTTTGGCAGGGACAAGGGGAAAGTTAGACATATCGTCCTTTTCTATAGCTTTAACTATCTGGTTTATCCAGTCTAAATTTGATTTATATAAGACATAGTTCACAAAAGGAGAGTTTTCAAGTCCTTTAAGGATTTGTATATCCTTTTTAATATAAACTTTTGCGATTGCATTTGACAGCTTGTCTATATAATTTTTTACATTAAATATTAGTTCCTCATTTGTGCCTTCTAACATCAATTTTTGAATAATCTTTTTCTTAAGCTTGTCAAAGTTACTCCTTACTATTACATAAGGCAGGTCTATCTCTTTATAAAACTCTTCGCATTGCTGGAGAACATCTTCTCCCTCAAACTCAAGTAGATACTTTCTGACCAGATCTTCCTGTTTCTGTATAATTTTATTTATGTCCTCTTCTGTTCCAAGAAATTTAAGGCTATCTTTTTCCTTTAAAATATCATGATTTAGTTCTTCTAAAATTTCAGGTAAGTATCTCTGTAAAATGTTCAGGTATCCCATTTTTCAATCCTCATCCATTTATCTTATTAAAATATTCTCATAATATTATAATTAACTTCTATGATAAATATCTGCAAAATAAGGTATATTTTTAAAATGAGTTTCTTTCTTCAGTATGCTAAAGTTAATTTTTGCAGTTTGAGAGATTGATAATTTATGGATATAAGATGAATTTTAATAAATTTTTGAAAAAAAAGCTCGAAGATATTAGAAAAAGCAATTTATACAGAACAAGGCTGATTTTACCAGATGGTATTACTGATTTTTCGTCTAATGACTATCTTGCCCTGAAGGACAACCCTGAAACAAAGAAACAGCTTTGCCTAAACATAAAAAAAATTTCACTGGGCAGTGGTGCGTCCCCTCTTATTTCAGGTTATACAGATATTCAAAAACAGTTAGAGGAGGAGTTATCCCAATTTAAAGAAAGTGAGAAATGTCTTGTTGTAGGAAGTGGTTATCTTGCAAATACAGGTCTGATACAAGCTATAACCTCACCGGAGGATATTATTTTTTCTGATCAGTTAAATCATGCATCTATAATTGATGGAATTAGGCTATCCAGAGCAAAAAAGGTTATATACAGACATAACGATCTTAATGATTTGGAAAACAAACTTAAAAAAGAACATACAACAGGATTTAGGTTTATCATTACAGATGGGGTTTTCAGTATGGAAGGTGATATTGTTTCTTTTGATAAGTTAAAAACAATTGCGGACAGATACAGGGCAGTAATCATTATTGATGATGCCCATGCCACAGGCATATTAGGAGAGGGAAAAGGAACGATTTTCCATTTTGGGTTTAAACCTGATGAAAATATTATCCAGATAGGAACTTTATCTAAAGCTGTGGGAAGTTATGGAGCTTTTATATGCGGAAGTAGAGTTTTAATAGACTATCTAATAAACAGGATGAGGACACAGATATTTTCAACAGCCCTTTCACCTGTTCAGAATTTTATTTCTCTTTTAAATCTTAAAACATTACAAAGAGAACCTTTCAGAAGAACAAAGGTATTGAAATTATCTGAATATCTGTATAAGCAGGCAAAGAAAGAAAAAATATACCTTAACTTTTATGGAACTCCAATTCTGACCCTTATTGTGGGAGAGGAGAAGAAAGCTTTGTACATTAGAGATCAATTGCTAAAGAAGAAATTATTTGTTCAGGCTATTAGACCCCCAACAGTTCCCGAAGGGAAATCAAGATTAAGGATAACAATTTCATACAAACATTCCGAAAATGATATAAATTTACTGGTAAAATCTTTAAAAGAAATTCTGGAGAACTATCATGGGTAGAGAAATTATTGAAGAGTTTGAAAGTAAAAAGGGTATAAAGGTTATTTTAGAATACGATAACGAGAAAGAAATATACATAATGACAATACATAAAAACACAGGGAAAATAGTGTTTCAGGGATCAATGAAGGAGATACAACAGCAGGCAGAAAAGTATTTCGTTAGATCTTTGAAAGATATAAAAAACAAAATGGAGATAGCACTTCTGGAAGATCTGTATAACAGGTAAAGGAGAAGGTTATGAAGGTGGTTATTCTGGATGCTAAAACATTAGGGGACGATATTGAACTTGGTATTTTTCAGCAGTTTGGAGATCTTGAGGTCTATCCGACTACCGATCCCTCTCAGCTTTTTGAAAGAATACAGGATGCAGACATAATAATAACAAACAAAGTTGTCATAGACAGAGAGGCTATAAATGCAACAAGAAATTTAAAACTTATATGCGTCGCTGCAACCGGTTATAACAATGTTGATGTCCTGTATGCAAAAGAAAAAGGGATAGCCGTTACAAATGTTGCAGGATACTCAACAGAAAGCGTAGTTCAGACTACCTTTGGAATGCTTTTTTACCTGCTTATGCACCTCAGGTATTACGACGATTACGTCAAATCAGGTAAGTATGCCATGAGCGATATTTTCACACATCTTGGAAAGCCGTTCTGGGAAATTAATGGAAAGAGATGGGGAATAATAGGTCTGGGGACAATAGGAAGAAGGGTTGCACAGGTTGCAGAGAGCTTCGGCTGTGATGTTATATATTACTCAACTTCAGGGATTGAAAGGGAAGAAAAATACCCAAAGTATCCCCTTGATGAGCTTTTGAAAACTTCAGACATCATATCTATACATGCTCCTTTAAATGAAAAAACAAAAAATTTAATAACAATCAAAGAACTTGGCATGATGAAGAATCATGCCTTACTTCTTAATCTTGGAAGAGGTGGAATAGTCAGTGAAAGGGACCTTGCAGTGGCGTTGGATTCTGATCTTATAGGAGGTGCTGGTCTTGATGTTTTAGAAAAAGAGCCTATTGATCCGAACAACCCCTTGCTGAAAATAAAAAATAAAGAAAAACTCCTCATAACCCCCCATATTGCATGGACAAGTATTGAGGCAAGGAAAAAGCTGGTTAATGAGATCGTTGAAAATATAAAGGCATTTTTGAACGGAGCTATTAGAAATCGGGTAGATATTACCATCTAACAGGTTTTAACTAAAATTACAGAGTAATTGTCAGATTTTACCTTATCAAGTTCATCTATTAATTTTTTGAAGTTTTTTAAAGGATCAGGAGATAGAAGGTAATGAATTTGTTGGTCTGGTATATAGTCAGAAAGACCGTCTGTACATATGAGGTATAGTTCTTCTTCATTAAGTCTGTCTTCAATTATAAAGGGCTTTTTTCCTTCATTCCAGTCAGGTGAAAAAACATCACCTATTCCAAATTCAACTATGTATCTTTCAGGATGGAAAAAAGATTCCTGATAAGAAATAATTCCCCTGTCAACAAGAGACTGGACATAGCTATGATCATGGGAGAGGTAAATAAGTTTTTCTGGAGTGTATTTATAAACTCTGCTATCACCAGCGTTAAATATTAAACTGTTTGTTCCGTCCATATATACACCGGCAATCGTTGTGCCACTCCAAATAAATCCTGAAGACTCAAACTTTTTTTGGATTTTAAAAAGCATCCTGTAAATACCGTCTTTGGAAAAGGGAACATCGCAACTTTTTAGCGTGCGGCAAACAAACTCCGATGCTTTCTCGCCCTCTGAAAGCCCACCCATACCATCACAAACAGCAAAAATAGCTGAACTTTTACCGATCTTTCTAACTTGGGGACATTTCATATTCTCCTTCTGAAAAATTTCCCCATCTATATAAATACAATCTTGCTGGTAATCTCTAAGACCTTTATCCATACAAAAATAAACTTTATACATATTAAAACCTTGAAAAAGTTATTAATATAATTTAAATTTAAATTGGAGGTGATAAAAATGAAAGTGGAAGAGACAGGTGGTATGTCTATTTATAAGAATACCCTTGAACTTCAAAAAAAGCTTGTTGAAATGATGATTCAGGGGAATTTAAAAACAGATCAATCTCAAAATGTTTCTGAAAATAATCAACAAAAAACCGAAAATGTGATACAAGGAAACAAAGTTTCAATATATGTTTGAAAAATCATTCTCCAGCAGTTCCTCTATATCTTCTGAAGGAATAGGTTTACTAAAGTAAAACCCTTGAATATAATCACAGCCTATTTCCTGAAGAAATAGTACTTGAGATTTTTTTTCTACCCCTTCAGCAATTGTTTTATAACCAAGTGATTTTGAAAGATTAACGATACTGGTTGCCAAAATACTATCGCTTTTGCTAAGGGGGATATTTCTTATAAAAGACCGGTCTATTTTTATATAAGAAACTGGCATCATTTTAAGATAGCTTAAAGAAGAATAACCTGTTCCAAAATCATCTATCGCTATCTCAATCCCCATATTATGCAGATCCTTTAAAACTCTTATAACAGTTTCAGGAAATTTCATAGCTTCACTTTCTGTTAGTTCAAGCTTTATCTTATGTGGTTTAACATTATTTTCCAGAAGAATATCTGCAACTTTTTTTACAAACTCTTTATCAAGTATTTGCTGGATATCTATATTGATTGAGACAGAAATCTGATTGATCCCTTTCTTCTCCCATAATTTTATCTGCTTACATACCTGAGATATTACCCAGAAACCAACTTCTCTTATCATTCCTGTTTCCTCAAGAATGGGTACAAACTCAGAGGGGGAAACTTCTCCGACCTCCTCATTTTTCATCCGAAGAAGAGCTTCAACAGAACTTACTTTATTCGTTCTAAGATTTATAACTGGTTGATATACAAGATAAAAATCATTATTATTTATTGATTTTTTTAGTATATCTGTTAGAAGTATTCTCCTTTCTTCTTTAGTTCTAAGCTGATCATCAAAAATTACAAACAGCTTTTTGCCTTTCTTCTTGCCATAATATAGAGCAATATCACTCTCTTTAAAAAGGTCATAAAAGTCTGTCTGGCTGGTTTTTTTTATAGAAATACCTGCTGTAAGTGTTATGTATATTAATTGATCACCAATCTGTATATCGCCTGATAACTGCTCCATCCATAATTCCATCATTTTTTCAACTTTAGGTTTTTTAAGACTTTGGAAAAAGATAATAAACTCATCTCCTCCCAACCTTCCGATAAGTTTACCGTCAGCTAAAAGTTTTAGTCTTTTTGCGAACTTTTGAAGAAGAATATCACCAGTATCATGGCCAAATGTATCATTAACCTCTTTGAAATTATCAAGATCAATAAAAATAAATACACTCCAGGAATTTTTATTTTGCTTAATCAGCTTTTCTATCTCTTTTTCAAGTCCAAATCTATTGAGGAGTCCTGTTAAATAATCATATTTTATATATCTGTTAAGTCTATTAACCAGATTATTTATTACAGAGGCTATAAGAGAGAATTCATCTCTTCCATTTAAATCTATTTTAACATCAAGTTCCCCTTTTGAAATCCTGTTAACAGCCTTGATAATTGTATCTATTCTTTCTCCTACCATTTTATTAAAGCCTGTGTAGATAATTATAAATATGGAGAATAGCAAGCCAAACTGTGCAACAAGCTTTATAAGTATCTCTTTTTTATACCTGTTTAAAATATCATCAAGTTTGTAGGAAACAAAGAGAAAACCTATATCTGAAGGTCTTAGATTTCTTCTATTTTTGTTTGAAAAAAGAATCGGAGATACAGCTATTATCTTTTTTTCATCAATTACCTGGCAAAAAATTCCTGTCTTTTTGCCAAACCCTTTTATAACCTCTGTTATATAACTGTACGAATTTGGAGTTATTTTTTTTACAAGACTTATAGATTTTTCACCTATGTACTTTCTTTTTGAAGAAAGTATCACCTTTCCTGTTGGTGAAGAAATAAATATTATGTCAATATTAGGATCCGATGATATATTGATCAACTTCCTTTCTAAAAATTCCAGATTTTTCTTATCTTTAAGATACTCAACCTCTTCATGAAATGAGGCTGTTAAGCGACATACCTCCCTTAGTTTTTCCCTTTTAATTTTTTTATTGCTTTCAGATACTTCATAATAACCAAAAAAGATTCCTGCAAGAATAAAAACAACTACAACAAAGACGGGGAATATCACCCTTATAGGAAAAAACAAAAGCAATTTGTCTAAAAACATGCTCTCATCTGCCTAATATAAGTCTATTGTAAAACAGACTGTCTATATCTATCTTTTTAGAAGATAAAATCTTTTTCTCCTGCATTATATTCAGAAGTTTTATAGCAACTTCCCTTAATTTTGGATTGGGCTTATATAATTGTTTGGCGTTCAATTTTTTATCAGGAATTATCAGACCGTTGTAAGCTTCCTCAATCTCTTTTATGCTAATATGCTCCCTCTTTGTTATGATCTTATATGATTTCTTTTTGTGTTTCTTCATGTACTCAACAGCCCTGAACCAATTTGATATAAGATTTTTGACAACATCTGGGTTTTTTTTAAGATAACTTCTCTCAACAACAAGAACATCAACTATCTCTCCCGGTATCTGGGAACTGTCAAATATCACTTTCCCTCCTATAGCTAACAGTTTACTCTTTACAGGTTCAAATGTAACCACAGCATCAATCTTTCCATTTTTGAACCATTTATAATGTTCATCCACTTCTAAAGGTACTATCTCCACATCAGATATAGAGAGACCAGCTTTTTCAAAAGCTCTTGTCAAAACGTAAGCTCCAAGGGCTGTATTCTCAACACCTACTTTTTTTCCTCTAAGGTCACTAACTGAGTTTATACCTTTTCTTGCGATTATAGCATCGCCTCCGTTTGATATATCCATAACCAGAACTATAACTGGATCAAAACCGTAATCCTTCAAAAGAAGGGTTTCATCAAGGGTAAGGGCAGCCCCGTTTATCATTCTATTTCTGTAAGCTCTTAAAACCTGAGATGCAGATGAGTATTCAACAAGATGTACAGGAACATTTTTGAAGTATCCTAACTCTCTCGCAAGATAAAGGGGTTCGTATCCCGGCCATACATTTGTTCCGATTTTCAGGTAATCTTTATCCTCAAACAAACAGGAGGCTAAAATAATAAACAGAACGAATAATAAAACCTTTCTCATCTTTTTACGGCTTTTAAGATTATCTCAAGTCTGTTCCTCATCTTGTCCTGTTCCTTTTCCTCTTTGAAAAAGTCCAGTACCTCCTGAGGATCTATTTTTATGCTGCTGACATTCTGATTTTTCAGTTTTTCAGCCACCAGATCTGCTATCGCTATTAGTTTTTTGCACCTTTTTGATGAGGAAAATTTTGCATCTGATATTTTGCCGTTGTTTTTCCTGATATAAAACTCAACTCTGTGAACCCCTTCCTTTGCAGACCCTAAAAGTTCATACCCTTCAGGTTTTTGCTCAGCATAATTTTTTAGACCTTTTTTGTGATACTCAGAAACCTTCATTCTACTCTCCTTAATGTTAAATCTCCTGAGTAGTAATTTTTTATCTTATTATCGGTAAGAATTTTAATTCCACCAAGCTCATTTATACCGATCAAAATTCCCTCTATTTTTTCGTCTATTAGTAAAACTTTTTTTCCTTTCCACAATAAACTTTTATCCACTTCTTCTAATACCTTTTTCCTATCAAAATTATCTAACTTTTTTTCTATCTCATAAAGGATCTGGGAAAAAATCTCCTTTCTGTTTACCTCTTTACCCAGTTCCCGTTTTACTGAACTGGCTATATCTTTTAAATTACCGAAATCTTTTTCTGTTTGGTTTAGGTTTATTCCTATACCAGCTATAAGTTTTGTTGTGCTGTTTCCTTCTATTTCTGTTTCGATTAAAAAACCTGATATTTTTTTGTTGTTAATGTATAAGTCATTAGGCCATTTTATCTTTACTGGTAAGCCAGTTTTGTCCTGTAGAACTTCTTTAACGGCAAGTGGAAAAACAAGTGAGTATATAAGAAGATCTGAAGGAGGTATACTCTTATTTAAAACGATTGAAAAATACAGTCCTTTTCCTTTTGTTGAGATCCATTTTCTACCTTTTCTACCCCTTCCAGCCGTTTGAGTTTCTGCATAGACAACTGTACCATCTGGCAGGCTTTCACCTTTAGCATAGGCATTTGTTGAATTTATAGATTTAAAGAATATGTAGTTTTTTCCAATCCATTTGGTTCTTAAATTTAGTTCATAAGGTAAAAGATAAGGTGATCTGCTTTCTAAGAGATAACCTTTTTTTGTGTGTGATATTTTGTACCCTAAATCTTCAAGTTTTTTTATCCTTTTCCATACGGCTGTTCTTGAAATTCCAAGTAATTTAGATAATTCTTCACCAGATACCCTTCTTTTCAAAATCTGATCAAGAATAAAAAAGTCTGATCCATCCATATATAAATTTTATCCTCAATTTTTTAGTTAGTCATTGCCAACCTGAAAACAAGTTTTTAGATATATTAATATGTGGCGTAAAAAATTATTAAAATTATAAAACATATATTAATCTTAATAA
Organism: Persephonella sp.; assembly: GCA_027030485.1. Lineage (GTDB taxonomy): Bacteria > Aquificota > Aquificia > Aquificales > Hydrogenothermaceae > Persephonella_A. The sequence goes on along the minus strand of JALVEY010000161.1, from coordinate 9,409 downwards.
GATTTAGACGGAGGATCAAGATGGAAGAAAAACTTGTAATAGTTTTAGGAACAGGAACTGTTGAAAAGCTCCAGATGGCTGCAATGCTCACGTCTGTTGTTGCCACTTTTGGAACACCTGTCAGGATATTTGTAACCATGGGTGCTATTCCAGCATTCAAAAAAGGTCTATTAAAGGAAGAAAGGGCTAAATATGAGAGTATTGTTGGACAGGCGATTTTAGAGAAAAATGTCCCTTATTTTATTGATGTTTTGAAACAGGCAAAAAACTTAGGAGATGTGAAACTTTACGCTTGCGGTCTGGCTATGGATGTATTGAACTGGGAAGTTGATGATCTTGAGGAGGGTCTTTTCGATGAAATGGTTGGTATAACTGAATTTTTAGGCATTGCAGAAGGTGGAAAAATAATGGTCATGTAAAAAATTTGGAGGTAAAAAAATGTCGGAGAATAATGTTGTTATCGTTGATGCGAGAGGGTCTTTTTGTCCGGGACCTTTAATGGAACTTATATCCAAAATCAAGTCTGTTCCGGTTGGAACAGAGATCCATGTTTTATCAACTGATAAAGGTTCAGCAAAAGACATACCCGCATGGATAAAAAAGGTAGGACATGAATATCTTGGAACAGAGGAAAAAGAAGGATATTGGGTAGTAAAAGTAAGAAAAACCAAATAATTTAAGTAGGAGGTTTTAAGATGGCGACCCATATAGTAATAGCAGGAGGAGGAACGGCAGGTTCAATAATTGCCAATCTTCTGGCGAGAGGTCTCCATGAAGAGATCAATAAAGGAGAAGTAATTGTCAAGGTTATTGACAAAGAGGAAAAGCACATGTACCAGCCTGCCTTACTTTATGTTGTTTTTGATAGGTTTAGGGAAAATGAAATGTTCAGGGAGATGAGGGACCTCCTTAATCCTTCGGTTATATTTATCCATGATGAAATTGAGGAGTTTGATTTTGATGGAAATACTGTAAGGACAAAATCAGGTAAAAAGGTTAATTATGACTATCTTGTGATAGCAACAGGATCAAAACCAAGACCTGATCTTGTTGATGGCCTGGAAGAGAATGGAGATATTTTTTACACACTTGAAGGGGCTAAAAAACTGAGGGATAAATTAAGAAAGTTTGATGGCGGAAAAGTCCTCGTTTCTGTTGCTGCTCCACACAAATGTCCAGTTGCTCCATTAGAGATAATCTTTATGCTTGATGAGTATTTCAGGCAAAAAGGAATAAGGGATAAGATAGATTTAAGCTACACATATCCAATCGGAAGAGTTCATGCCCTTGAACCTGTAGCAAACTGGGCTGTCCCTGAGTTTGAAAAAAGGGGAATAAATTATGAAACCCTTTTTAACATGGAGAAAGTAGAACAAGGAGTAGTTCATAGTATGGAAGGTTTTGAAAAAGAGTTTGATCTGTTAATTGCTATTCCCCCTCATAAAGGAAGTGAATCCCTTATAAATTCAGGTATTCAGGACGGTTGGGTTCCGACAGACAGGCATCTTCTAAAAGCTGAAGGATATGACAATGTTTATGTCTGTGGCGATACAACAAATCTTCCAATATCAAAAGCAGGATCAACAGCACATTTTGAGGCTGATGTTGTTGCTGAAAACCTAATAGCCGAAATAAAAGAAGGTCATCCGGCAAGAGATTATGACGGTAAGGTCATGTGTTTCATAGAAACAGGTTTCAGCTCTGCAACTTACGTTTGGTTTAACTATACCACACCTCCAGATCCTGTTCCTCCTTCAAAAATGATCCACTGGCTTAAGCTTGGATACAACAGGGTTTACTGGCTAACAGCCCGCGGAATACTGTAAAGGAGGTTCAAAATGGCGGAGAATAAAGATTTAAATACAGCTCTCGATGTTATGACAAATGCTCTAACAGATGAGATGGTAGAAAGAACAGCATCAAATTTTGAGAAAGTTGTTGAGCTAATAGACAAACTGAACGATCCCAATATGGCTGAAGCCATTGACAAACTGATAAAAAATGCTGAAACCCTCAATAAATCGCTGGAAAATCTAATAGATGCAACAACAGCCCTTTCAACGATGCTGAATGCTTTTACAGACTCAATGGTTGAAAAAATGGCAGGGACTGCTGGAGAAATGGGAGAACTTATGGATGAGGTAAACAGGGCTAATATAAAAGACATTGTCCCGTATGTTGGTAAAATGAATGCAGGAAACAATATGGAAGCTCTTATTGATCTTGTTAATGCTGTAGGTGTAATGAGGAATGCTCTAACAGACTCAATGGTTGAAAGACTTGTTGCTTTAATTACAGACATAACCGTTAATCTTGCAAGGTTCAGGGTTGAGGAGATTGGGACTGCAGCTTTTTCAAGTATTGAAAAAGCATCAAAAGAAATAGAAGAGCACCCCCCAAAACTTGGAATATCAGGTCTTCTTAAAGTAATGAAAGATCCTGAGGTTCAGAAAGGTTTAATATTTGCACTTTATCTTATAAAAGATTTATCAAAAGCTTTAGCAAAAAAATAGGGGAGACCCCCCTTTTTTTATTTATTCTTCCGGATTTTTTTTGAATGCTTCAATTTCATAATGTTTTTTTACAATTTCAAATATTCCATGGGCAAGGAAATCAAATGTATACTCCCAAGCCTGGACAGTGTCCTTAGGGAGATCAAATATTTTTTTAAACGCCTGTGTAAAGGATTTGGTGATTTTTATCTGGTGTTCTGGTTGCACTTTTAGTTTAATGTAAATACTGGCTATACTTTCATTAAGAACAGCTGCCTTTTCCCAATCTGTTGGTCTGTTTATAAATGTTTCCATCAACTCTTTCATTTTATAAGTAAGCTCTTTAAGAAAATCTCCTTTTATTCTTTCCACTCCTTCAGCAGATAAAGATGAAAAGCTAATCTCGATTACATCATCTAAAAATTTTTCAACATCAGTATATGAGGATTTTACCTTTTGATATACATCATTTGAAAGTCTGTATATTCTTCTTTTCTTTGCTTTTATATACAAAGAAGAAAATTTAAGTTCAGGCTCTTTGGATATTGGGTCAATAGCATCACTTACAAGAATATTTGTGGGAAAGTGGTATATTTTACCATAACCGAAAGGAGCAAATGCAATACCTTTCTTAATCTTTCCTATTTTTGCTTTTATATATATCTGACCTCTTACAGACTTTAGATTTATGTAATCGTTATCAAGTATGCCAAGATCAAGTGCGTCTTCCTCATTCAACATAATAAAAGGTTCTGATTCACCTCTGAGCAGTTCCAGAGCTTTGCCTGTTCTTGTCATTGTGTGCCACTGTTTTTTTGTTCTGCCTGTAGTAAGAACAATTGAGTACGGGTATTCTATTTTATCTGATGGAGGGGAAAAAACGGCAGGGTTGAATTTTGCCTTTCCTGAAGGTGTTGGAAATCTTTTTTCCTGATAGAGCCACCTGCCGCCCCACTGCTTCGGCAGGTCTTCATAATCCCAGTTAGAGATATTACACAGTCTTCCTTCTGTTGTTTTTTTATACTCATTGAATATCTCCTGTGAATTTTTATAGTTAAACGCCTCCCCCCAACCTAATTTTCTGGCAACATCGCAGAATATTTCCCAGTCGTGTTTACACTGGGGAGGCGGATCAGCAAAAGGTCTGTTGTAAGTTACCGTTCTGTCAGAACCTGTCATAACACCTTCTTTCTCTCCCCACTGGGTAGCCGGCAGAACAAGGTTGGCGTAGTCCACAGAGTCTGTCAGATACGCATCTTGAACTATAACAAAGGTATTTCTTAAAGCTCTCCAGAATTTGTTTAGGTTCGGCATTGTAACGGCAGGGTTTGTACACACTATCCACAAAAGATTTATATCACCATTTATCATGCTGTCAACAGCTTCAACTATAGTCAGTCCTGGACTCTCTTTTATACTTCCTTCAGGTATTTTCCAGAACTGCTCCATAAATGCCCTGTCTTCTTTATTCCTGACGTCCCTGTAGCCGGGAAGACCGTTAACAAGGTATCCTACTTCCCTTCCTCCCATAGCGTTAGGCTGTCCGGTTAAAGAAAATGGACAGCCCTTTTCATTTATCCTTCCTGTTGATAGATGAACATTGATCAGAGAGATATTTTTCATTGTGCCGTTAGATGACTGGTTAAAGCCCATCGTCCAGAATGAGATAACTTTACTGCTAAATGCGTAAATTTCAGTCAGTTTGTATATGAAGCTCTCTTTTATACCGCATATTTTTGACGCCAGCTCAGGAGGATATTTTTCTGCCTCTTTTACGGCATCTTCAAAACCCTCAGTATGTTTGCTTATAAAAGAGTAATCTATCCAGCCCTTTTTGCTTAAAAGGTATAAAATACTGTTAAAAAGAACAGTATCTGTTCCCGGATTTATATCTATCCAAAGATCTGCTTTTTGTGCAGTTTCTGTAAAAACAGGATCTATAACGATTATTCTGGTCTCAGGATTTTCTTTTTTCCTTTTTAACACCCTTTTAAACAGGACAGGGTGAGTCCACGCAGCATTTGATCCTGCAAAGATAAAAGCGTCAGCATCATCTATGTCCTCATAACTTCCAGGAGGACCGTCAGAACCGAACGCCATCTTATAGCCCATAACAGCCGATGCCATACACAGCCTTGAGTTTGCATCTATGTTGTTGGTTCTGACAAACCCTTTTACAAATTTGTTTATAACATAGCTGTCTTCGGTAGTCAGCTGTCCTGAGATATAAAAATAGTTCTGATCAGGTTTGTTCTGTCTCAGTTTTGATGCTATTATCTCAAAAGCCTCTTCCCAGCTTATTTTTCTGAACTGTTCCTTTTTGCTTTCCCTGTAAAGTGGAGATGGAACTCTACCGATATTCATTACCTTTGGGTATGGTATCGGCTTAAGACACAGATCTCCCTTTGTTGCAAAATGTTTTTTGTCTCCTCTTACTTTTATCCTTCCTTTCTTATCCTTAAAAATCTCAAGACCACAACCTACACCACAGTAAGGACACTGTGCTGTGGCCAGTATTTCCTCCATCTTTTTACTCCTCAATTGGCTTGTTTATCTCTTTACCGTATGCCTTCCATAAAACAGCCGATATAAGTATCGCAACAGTAGACAGCATCACATATACTACAAAACCTTTGGAGTAACCCAGTATCCCGTGTGCTTCAACAAACAGTCCCAAAATTGGAGGAACGACAAAACCGCCGAAAGCACCTAAACCTCCTACCCAGCCGGCAGCTCCGCCTGTAGCATGGGGAACATACTTGGGAACAAGCTTAAAAACAGCTCCGTTAGCTATCCCCATCCCTGCTCCCATAAGTATCTCCCCTGCAAGGGATATGCTGAAATTAGTATTCCCTCCTAACATTATCACGACGGCACCAACAAGAACCATACAGAATGCTATTATTGATACAAGCTCTCCTCCTATTTTGTCAGAAATCCAGCCTCCAAATATCCTTATTACAGAGGCAAGAAGGGAAAACCCGAAAGCCATCAATAAACCTGCGTGTCTTACTTCCATGTCGTAAGACTGAACCCAGAACACTATAAACCAGCCTGTAAGTGCCAAAAAACCTCCAAAAGATACAAAATAAAGGGCGACCAGTGCCCAAGTTTCTATATGCCTTGCTGAGTTTTTTAGAGATTCTATTAAACTACCTGTAGGAATAAGCTCCTGTCCAAGCTCTTTTGCTTTTTTTATAGCCTCCTCTCTTGGAACTCCGGCTTTTATGAGCTGGAAGTAAGGGGCATCTTTAGCAAAAATTACATAAATAACTGTTCCGACCAAAAGAAACCCAAACCACAGAATATATGATGTTGTAAGACCTATCCCTTTAAGTGCAAACGGAAGTATCATTCCGAATATTCCCGGTGCAAGATTACCAACTCCGGCATAAACACCAAGGGCAAATCCCTGTTTGCTTTCAGGAAACCAGTAAGCTGTCTGGGCTATGCCTACAGAAAATGTTGCTATACCGCAACCGCTCAAGAAACCGAAAAACAGGATAAGCCAGTACATCCATGGTTCAAGGTTGGGATAATACAGATATAAAAGTGCTGATAAACCTCCCATACCTATAACAGATAACATTAAAAGTGTGGCAAGAGGTATTTTTCCTCCTACTTTATCAACCCATGCTGCAAAGGGTATTCTAAGCAGGGAACCGGTCAGGTTAGGTGCTGCAATTAAAAGACCAAGTAAAAAACCTGACAGTCCAAGTATCTCTTTAAGGTTCTTTGCAACAGGTCCATAAAGGGAGACAGCTGCAAATCCTATAAAAAAACCAAAGGTTGCCATTATCAGTCCGATCTGCGGACTTCCTTTAACCTGAAAACTTTTCATTCCACCTGCACCTCTACAAATTCTTTAGATCCTGATCTATTTCTGTAAAAACTTTGTATCTTTTCTTAGGATCTTTTGAGATCATTTTCATGATTATGTTCTCTAAAGATTTTGGTATATCAGAAAAGTTTGACGGTTTCTCCGGCTGGGGCTGATCGTAGATCTCCAGAATATTTGGTCTTGTGTAAGGATTTTTTCCTGTTATCTGTCTGTAAAGCTGAAATCCGTATCCGAATATCTCTTCCTCTTCAGAATACCTTCCAAGGACAAGATCGTTTATCTCAACCCTGTAGCTTAACCCTTTTTCTTTCATCAGATTATTAAAAACCATAAGAAACCTGACTGATTCTTTGGAAAGTCTTTTTAAAACCCTTCTGTAGAAATCCTCAAAAGTCTCTTTCTTTTTTTTCAGTCTTGAGTACTCATCTATAAGCTCATCTACATAATATTTGATATTTTCAAGGGGAAGGTTTTTTATAAGAAGTTTTCCTTCCTCACTCTCCCCTGTTATTGTTCCCCCTATGTGCATATCTACTCCTAAGACAGGCTGTCCATCTTTTCTAAACTTAACTCCTACAAAACCAATATCCCCAAGACCGTGGATACCACAGCCTTTCTGACATGCAGACCAGTACATTCTTAATTTTCCGTCAAGATCAGGAAATTTTTCTGTCAGGTATCTTGCTGTTTCTATCGCATCAGGTTTGTTGGAAATAACACCAAAAGGACAGTGTTCTGTTCCTGCACAGGCTATCAGATCTGAGAAAAAGATAGAGTCTTTATTTTTGTATTTTTTGAAAATAGGTTGAGATAGGGCTTTTTGTAAATTTTCCTCCGGAATACCTATTATATACAGGTTTTGTTCAACTGTAAGCCTCAGTTCCCCGCTGCCGTACTCTTTTGAGATCTCGGCAGCCTCTATCATTGCCGAACCTGAAAAGATACCGGACGGAACTACCATGTGAAGGGCAAAAGTCCCGTCCTTTAACTGAACTTTCTCTGTTTTGTCTCCCCCTATCACAGGAGTTTGTGTTATTCCTGCTCTCTCAAACCCCCTTCCTCCCTCTATCTCAACAGCTTTTATAAGCTCTTCCATACCTACAGCATCTATAAGATATTTCAGTCTGTTTTTATTCCTGCTGTCTTTGAAGCCGTATTTTTTAAAAACCTTTCCAAGAGATTCAAAAAAGGGGGGGACTTCGTCCCCCATCAAAAACACATCGGCAGGTCTAGCAATAGCTCCAACCTTCCCTCCCAGGAAAACGTTGAAGCCGAAAATTCCATCTTTTTCAGCAAGAACAAAACATGCATCATGACCGTAAACATTACACCTGTTTGAGAAACTACCTGATATGGAGATGTTAAACTTCCTTGGAAGTTTGCACACCCATTCTTCTTTTTTCAGGAAGATCTCCTGCATCTTCAGAAGTATTTCCCATGTCTGTATCACATTATCAAAAGCGACGCCGTCTAACGGATCCTGAACTATATTCCTGAAGTTATCCACACCTGTCTGAAATGTGGTTATTCCTACACTCTCAAGCTCTTTTAAAATATGTGGTATGTCCTCTATTCTTATATACCTGAGTTCAATCTGCATTCTTGTTGTTAGGTCTATGTAATCATTACCGTACTGCTTAGCCACCTGTCCTATTTTCAAAGCCTGTTCATAGGACAATCTTCCCCCGGGTATTCTTACCCTTATCATGAACCTCTCAGGTGTAGCAGGTCTGTAGAAAATCCCGAAGCATTTAAAAAAGTAATTAAGATCATGTTCAGGTATTGATGAAAAACCCTTTTCTGCATAATACTCAAGTCTCTCCCACGCCTCCTGTGGGGAGTGATCCTGTTTTAAAAGCTCTATCTTATTTATCCTTTTGTTCCTTTCCTGACTAATCTTTTTCAGCTTTTCCATTCTTTACCTTTTTGCTTTTTTGAAAGTAGTTATCAATTACCATGCCAAAAGTTGAGCGGAAGCTATAAAACAGTGAAAATAAAGCTTTTGGTGGAATTTTGTAGTAAAATCAAGAATGAAAAAAAAGAAAATTTTACACAAATTTTGTGCAGTAAGGAGATAAAATGATTGAATTTTTAAAGAAGGTTGGAGCCGGAAAAAAGAGATTTAAGGATCTTGCCAGAGAAGAGGCTTACAGTGCCGAAAAGATGATAATAGAAGGAAAAGCAACAGATTTACAGACAGGGGCTTTCTGGTCTGCACAGAGGATAAAGTACGCCTCTGTAGAGGAACTGAAAGGTTTTCTTGACCTCCACAGGAAACATGCAACATTTATAGATACAGAAATTAAACCACTTGACATAGCAATAAACTACGACGGCAAAGACAGATCGGTTCATATACTTCCTGCATCAATTTTTATATCTGCAGGTGCAGGAGTTTTTCTGTCTGGACATGGGGCTGAAAATGTTCCCTCAAAATACGGAATAACATACCATCAGATACTTGAGAAAATGGGGGCAAAAACCCCAAAAAAAATAGACACAGTTAAGAAACTCCTTGAAAAAACAGGTTTTGGTTTTGCACACCAGAGGTTATTTGCACAAAAATTGTTCAACATCTTGCCAAAGAGAAGGGAGTTTGGTCTTAGAACATACCACAACACTATGGAAAGAATGTTAAACCCATTTAAAACAGACAGGATCATAACAGGGGTGTCCCACCCTCCGTACATACAGAAATACACAGAGCTTGCAAAACACGTAGGCATTGAAAGAATAACAGTTTTTAAATCACTTGAAGGGGGTGTTGAACCATTTCCAAATCATGAAACTGTTATCAACCTCGGCGGTAAAAGGATAACGGTTTATCCTGAAGGAATAAAAAAAGAGTTCATACTGAGGAAGGTTTCTCCTGAAGAAAACGGGAAAATATGTCTGTCTGTTTTAAAAAATGAGGACAAAGATCACACACCATTTGCACTTTTAACAGCTTCTATTTTGATAATGGGGTACGGTCTGACAGACAATATAGATGAAGCCAGACAGATGGCGCAGGATAGCCTGAGGTCAGGAAAGGCTTACGAAAGGTTTAAAAGATACTGTGAGATATCTATGGAGG
>JALVEY010000160.1 GCA_027030485.1 Persephonella sp. | reverse complement strand
AAGCATAAAGGATATGGAAAAAAATCCGTCAATTATACCTTTAACAAATCCCATCTTTTCTCCTTAAAAGGTCTAACAGGGTATTAATCTTATTATTAGAATATGAAAAGAAAGTGAAATCAAAATAGTACCACCTTTGAAAAAAAGGATTAATCTGTTTATGATAGATATTTAAAATTCTGGAGGGTAGCCATGTCTGTTCTTGTGGAGTTTGCAATGTTTCCAACAGACAAAGGGGAAAGCGTAAGCAAATATGTTTCAAGGATTATAAATATGATTGATCAGTCAGGTATCCCTTACAAACTTACGCCTATGGGAACAGTTTTTGAAACAGAAACAATGGAAGAAGCTTTAGAGATAATAAATAAAGCATACAAACAGCTTGAAGAGGACTGCAACAGGGTTTACTCTGTAGTTAAGTTTGACATTAGAAAAGGAAGGTCTAACAGACTGATACAGAAAGTAAGATCTGTTGAAGAAAAATTAGGGAAACAGGTTAACAAATGATTCTCAAAAAATTAAGGCTGGAGAATTTTTTAGCCCACAGAGAAACAGAGGTTGAGTTTTCTGAAAGTGGGATCACTGTTTTTATAGGTGAAAACGGAGCAGGGAAAAGCTCAATAATAGAAGGTATATTCTACAGTTTATTCGGAAAAACAGACAAAGGTAATCTGGCAGAGCTTATAAATTGGGGTAAAAATCAGGCAAAAGTTGAGCTTGACTTTAAAAAAGGAAATTCTGAATACAGGATTGAGAGGGTAATAACACAAAAAGGTAAAAGGACATTAACATCAGCAACAATTTATAAAAAGGAAAAGGGAAGATTTATACCATACTTTCAGAAACATATCTCAAAAGAGATACCAAAGCTTACAGGATTAACACAAAAAATGTTTCTCTCATCAATCCTTGTAAAGCAAGGAGATATAGAGGGGCTTATAAATCTATCTCCCAGAGAAAGGGCAAAAGTCCTTGAAGATATACTTGACATGACCTTATACCAGATTATAGTTGAAAACATTGCAAATATCAGAAGAGGACTTCAAACAACGATAGAAACATTAAAAAACACAACTCAATCAGAAAAAGAGGTTCAACAACAGCTTGAACAGATAAACATCCAGATAAAAAGTTTAAATAAAGAAAAAACGAGAATAAAAAATCTCATACAGGAAAAAGAAAAAGAGATAAAAAATCTTAATGATCAACTGGAGTTTCTTATCTTAGAAAGGGAAAAAAATATAAAAAATAAAGCAAAGATAGAAAAATCAAAAGAGATTATTAAAATCGCCCAAAAAAATATAGATCAGTTAAACAGTAAGCTGAAGGAGATAAACAGCCTGAAAACAAAAATACCCGAACTTGAAAAAAAAGTCCTAAAGTTAAGAAAACTTGAGGAAGATATAGAAAAAATCAACCAACTATTAATACTAAAAGAAAAAATCTCCACATTAGAGGAAAAAATAAAAGAGTATGAAGAAAAGAAAAAAAGTTTTGAAAAATTACAAGAAAAAGCAGAAAAGTACTCAAAGTATGAAAAAGAGCTTAAAAATCTTAAAGAAAAAATAAAACAGGTGGAAAAACTGAAAGGTGAAAAAACCGCAGTAAAAAAACAACTTATTTCATTAGAAAAAAGGAATGAAAAATTTCTTGAAGATTTATCAAAAGAGCTGGAACAGCTAATAAGGATAAAAAAGTCTTACTTTATATTGAAAGACAATCCTCTTATGATAAATCAGTTTTTACAAAACAACGAGCAAAAAATAAATGATCTCATTATAAAAAAAGAAGAAATAGATCAGCAAAAAGGAAGTCTTAAAGCAGAAGGAGAACAGATCAAAAAGAAAATAAAAGAACTGACAGGAATTAAAGGAGAATGTCCAACATGCAGCAGACCTTTAGACAAACATACAAAAGAAGAGCTGATAAAACACCTGAAAAAAGAGCTTGACCAAAAAAGAGAACAGTTTAAACAGCTGAACAAAAAAGAAAAAGAATTGATAAAAAAACTTGAAACTGAAAAAAAATCAAGGGAGCATCTTTTAAGGTTTGAAAAGTTATTTCAGGACTATACAGAAAACCAGAAAGAATTAAAAGATATAAAAGCAAAATTATCTGTCCTGACTGACCAGATTAAAAAATTATCTCAGCTGTACAAAAAAGAAGAAGAGATTGAACAATTTCTAAAACAAAATAAAGAAAGTTTCCAGATATTCAAAGAATCTGAAAGGTATCTGAAAGCATCAGATATTAAGGGACTACAGGATAGGTTTACACAGTTAAACGAAAATCTTCAGAAACTTATAAAACAGGTTGATCCCTCAGAAAAGGAAAATATAGAGAAAAAAATATTAACTTTGAAAGACACCGAGAGAGAATACACAAGAATAAAACAGATAATATCAGAGGAAGAAAATATAAAAACCCAGATAAAAGAGACTCAAGAGAAAATAAAACAAAATCAGGAAGTAATACAAGAAACACAAAAGGTTCTTATTGATCAAAATCTGCTTGAAAAAAAGATAAAGGAAATTAAAAATCTTTTATCAGAACATAATTCAGAAATAGGGAAAAAAAGAGAAGAGCTTTCCCAATTAGAAGAGTCCTTAGGAAGAGCTGAAGGGATAAGAGAATCCCTGACTAAAAATTTGGAAAAAATTAAAAAAAATCTGGATCATATAAAAGAATTACAAAAAAGGATAGAAAAATACCAAAAAGTAGAGTTTGCCTTAGGACCCAAAGGAATTCAGAAAATAATAAGAGAGAACGCATTACACCAGCTTCCCAAAATAACAAACATCATATTTTCGGCATTTGGTTTTCCATTTCAGCAGATAAAATTTTCGGAGGATTTTGATATTCTTCTTCTTGCACCCACATTTGAAAGAACAGAAAGGTACGTTCCTGTATCATCAATAAGTGGAGGTCAGAAAGTAGCTTTAGGGCTTGCTTTAAGATTAGCTATCGGTAGATTTCTCTCAAACAAAGCTGACTTTCTTATACTTGATGAACCAACCATTCATCTGGATCAGCAGAGAAGAGGTGATCTTGTTAATATACTTATTAATTTGAAAGAAAGAAAGTTTGTAAACCAGCTTATCTTGGTAACACATGATACAGAGGTTGAAGATGCGGCAGATAGTATTTATTATGTTGAGAAAGGATACGTCAGACCTATTTCCTGAAAAAATTAGCTTTAAATCCCGAAAAATCAGGCTAAAAATACTTGACATTATGAAAAGTATTAATATAAATTAAAAGTACCAATAACTTGCCCCGAGAATGTTCTGAGGTTTATACCTCAGGGGGAAGAAAAAATTTATATTTTTAAGGAGGGTCAGATATGACAAAAGCAGAATTAGTTGCAAAAGTTGCAGCTCAAGCAGGCGTTACAAAAGCTTCAGCAGAAAGATGTGTCAACGCTTTCGTTGCTGCACTTACAGAAGCTCTTGAAAAAGGTGAGAGGGTTGCTCTTCCAGGTCTTGGTGTTTTCAACGTTAAAGAAAGAAAAGCAAGAAAAGGAAGAAACCCAAGAACTGGGGAAGTTATTGAAATTCCAGCAAGAAAAGTTGTTACATTCCACCCAGCTAAAGCTCTCAAAGAAAGAGTTAAGTAATCAATATACATGGGGGATCTCCTCCCCCTTGTTTAAATGAAAAAAATCAGATTAGATAGATACCTTTCTGAATCAGGATTAGGAACAAGAAAAGAGGTAAAAAAACTTATCAAACAAAAAAGGGTTGCAGTAAACGGAAAAATAATTAATGATCCCTCAAAACATGTAGACCCAGAAAAAGACAAAGTTTTTCTTGATGATCTTCCTGTGGAACACAAAAAACACCATTACTATATGTTTAATAAACCCTCAGGTTACATAACAGCAAAAGAGGATAAAAACTATCCTACAGTTATGGAGTTTTTTGAAGATAACCCTTTTTACAACAAACTTTTTCCTGTGGGAAGACTTGATATAGACACAGAAGGGCTTCTTCTGATAACAGATGACGGTCAGCTTGGACACAGGATATCCCACCCTAAATGGGAGGTTGAAAAGGAGTATTACGCTGTTGTAAAAGGAAACATATCAGATACCAATACAGATAAATACAAAAAAGAAGGGCTTAAATTTAAAAATTTCAAAACAAAGCCTTTCAACATAAAAGTTCTGTCCAGCTCCACAGAAAAATCAGAAATAACCATAACTGTAAAGGAAGGAAAATATCATATAGTTAAAAAAATAATGGAAAAATTAGATCACCCTGTTCTTTATTTGAAAAGGATAAGAGTTGGAAATCTTAAACTTGATAAATCTCTGGAAGCTGGAGAATACAGAGAGCTAACGGAAAAAGAGATTAAACAGCTAAAAAAACTTGTTAATTTGAAGGCATAAAGTTGAAAAAAATTCAGGCTGTTTCCTGGGCTCTTTTTGATTTTGCAGAAACAGTTTTCTCGGCAAACATAATATCCGTTTTCTTTCCTCTATGGATTATTAATATCCTTGGAGGAAGTTCTTACCACTACTCTTTTGTGTATTCCTCCTCAATCATACTCTCAATCTTTCTGGGAATTTTGACAGGTAAATTAGCAGATGAAAAAGGGATAAAAGATATTTTTTTCAGATTTTTTGTTGTTAGTGTAATATTTCTTCTTTTCTGCCTTTATTTTGTCAGTTCTTTGATTTATGCACTTTTGCTGTTTTTCGTAATGAACATTATGTATCAGCAGAGTCTTATCTTTTATAATTCTCTGCTGAAAGATGTTTCCGGAAATAAAGACAAAGGGCTGATTTCAGGTCTGGGCGTTGGAATTGGCTACATAGGAGGTGTTTTCAGTCTTTTAATTGCAAACTACCTGTCAGACAGTCATTCACAGACCTTTCTCATTACAGCAGTTATTTTCACCTTGTTTGCTCTGCCTTCTATCCTGTTTTTAAGATCGGAAAAAACAGAACCAGAAAAAATAAAGATAAAAAACATTCTTAAAGAAAAAAACTTTTTGTTATTTTTAATCTCTGTTCTTCTCCTTACAGATGCCGCCCACGGTCTTATTATATTCATGTCTGTGTATCTAAACAAAGTGTTCAACATGACGCAGGATCAGATAGTTAACACTATTGCTTTTGCAGGTATATTTGCAATTTTTTCTGCACCTATAATAGGTTATTCCCTAAAAAAATTAAAACCCTCTTTGCTTATGAAGTATATCTTTATAGGATGGATATTAGGGTTTATTTTCTTATTTGTTTCAAACACCACAACAATCTATGCTGTCGCCATATTTTTCGGGATACTGCTTGCTTCTTTATGGACTACAATGAGGGTTGTTTTAATTGAGATTTCTCCACAATCACAGTTAACAACAAGATTTGCGTTTATGGCACTTTCAGAAAGAATGGCAAGTATAATTTCTCCTCTAACATGGGGAATAATAGTTTACGCTTTAGGTGAGACAGCATTTTCTTATAAAATTGCAGCTTTATTTCTGGGATTTTTTCCTTTGATCGGCTTTTTTATATATATTAAATTTCTCAGAACTATCTGACATGTATCTCTCCTTTTGTAGGAAAAATACCAGAGCAGTAAGGACAGGTAAAAGAGAAGTCACCTGGATAGACCATTTTAATTTTTACCTCTTTTGTTTGTCCTTTTCTAATATTCTTAATCATTACATCATAAGGAGGCATTATATAAAAGCAGTGTCCAATATTACCACCTCCATAACCTGCACTTAATCCATCATCCAACGCTGTTATTCTGAATAAAACAACCTCTCCTCTTTTTAGAGTAATATCATTGGGGGAATATCCATTTCTTGAAACTTTTATATTAATAACAGTATCAGGTTTTTCCTCAGTTTTTGTACAGGAAATCAGGAATAAAAAGATACTAACCAGCAGGAGGAGAGATTTTTTCATACTCCTTTAACACCCTTTTTAAGTTTTTGATCTTTTTTTTCAATAAATTTATATGATTTCTTATTATATCTTTCTCATTTTTATCCGACGAGGCTTTATACATTTTCTCCAATTTTTCAACCCTGTCTTTATATACTTTTATTTGAGAAATTATCTCAATTCGGATATCTGAGTTCCTGATTTCATTCCCATAAGAAAGTATTGAAAAACTAAGTATTATGAGCAAGATTTTTAAGTTTTTTGAAAACACTTTCCACCTCTTTTTTTAACCGGTCTATAGAATCGGTATTTTTTATCACAATATCTGCATATTTTACCTTTTCTTCAATAGGCATCTGTGATCTTATCCTTCTGAGTATCTCTTCCTCCTTCATACCTTTTTTCTTTAATCTTTCTATCTGGATCTCTTCAGGAGCGTAAACAACAATAATTAGATCATAATTTTTATAACTTCCTGTTTCTATCATCAGAGGAATTTCAGCCACAGCTACAGCATCAGGATCTTTTTCACCAACCTTCTTAAAAAAGTTTTCCAGCTCTTTAAAAACCTCCGGATGTATTATTGATTCAAGCTTTTTTCTCTTTTTTTCATCTTTAAAAACGATCTGTGCAAGTTTTTTACGGTCAACCTCACCTTCAGAGGTAAAAACATTTCCAAACTCTTTTTTGATTTTTTCTTTTATATCTTTCCTTTTTAAAAGCCGGTGAACGATCTGATCTGCACTTATTACATACGCTCCAAGCTCTTTAAACAGGTTCAAAACTGTGGTTTTTCCTGTTCCTATAGAGCCTGTTAATCCTACCTTAAGCATTATTTACCTGAAAACAGGGGGAAAACCCCCAGATTAATAAAGCCTGAATTTTCTTTCAAGAAACTTCTGCCATGTATTTGGAAGATTGTGTAACTCCTCCTGAGCTATCTTCCTTACCTTATCTTCTATTCCTTTGATATCCCTGTTAACCCTGAGTTTTATGTCGCACACCTGAG
>JALVEY010000159.1 GCA_027030485.1 Persephonella sp. | reverse complement strand
CCCTTGAAGACCCTATTTTCAGACTTACCTTCCCCCAGAAAGGTATGCTGAAAGAGGAAGACTACAACGAGATAGCTTTTCTTTTAAGGGAAAATGCCCCGAAAGAGATCATAAAGCAAAAGGCAAATGAGATAAGAATGAAGCTAAACCCTCACCCGGCAGGTCAGAAGTACAACATACCCCAGATAAATGGTGTTAAACTTCACGGAGCCCAGCACAAATATAAAGAGACTATACTTTTTTTCCCTAAACAGGGTCAAACATGCCATGCATACTGTTCTTTCTGCTTCAGATGGCCCCAGTTTGTTGGTATAGATGAGCTTAAATTTGCTATGAAAGAGGTTCAGGTTTTAATTGACTACATAAAAGCACACCCTGAGATAACAGATCTCCTTTTTACAGGTGGGGATCCTCTCATAATGAAAACAAAGATATTAAGGCAGTACATACAGCCTATACTTGAGGCTGATATTCCTCACCTGAAAACGATAAGATTTGGATCAAAAGCTCTTGCCTTCTGGCCTTACAGATTTACTAAAGATGATGATGCTGAAGATCTGATAAACCTTTTTAAAGAAATAAAAGAGGCCGGATATCACCTTGCATACATGGCACATTTTAACCATTATCAGGAGCTTGAAACAGAGGAAGTTAAGGAGGCTGTTGACAGGATTCTTTCCACCGGTGCTGTGATCAGAACACAATCTCCAGTGCTGAGGCATATTAATGATTCCCCACAGGTCTGGGCAAAAATGTGGGAAAAACAGGTTGAGATGAATATGGTTCCTTATTATATGTTTATGGCAAGGGATACCGGAGCACAGCATTATTTTGGCGTCCCCCTTGTGAAAGCATGGGAAATATTCAGGGACGCATTTAAGTCTGTAAGCGGGATTGGAAGAACCGTTAAAGGTCCCTCCATGTCGGCAACTCCAGGTAAGGTGAGAATACTCGGGGTATCAGAGATCGGTGGTGATAAGGTTATGGTTCTTGATTTCCTGCAGGGGAGAAATCCTGACTGGGTTGGAAAGCCATTTTTTGCAAAATACAATCCGGAAGCGATGTGGCTTGATGAGCTTGAACCTTACGAAGGGGACAGATTTTTTTATGAAGATGAGCTTGATCAGATGTTAGAATTAGAAGAGGTATTAAACAGGTAGGAGGAACGTTTTGGAGCATACAGGAATTGTCATTCTTGATTTTGGTTCCCAGTATACCCAGCTCATAGCCAGAAGAATAAGGGAACTTCACATATACAGCGAAATACTGCCCTATAACGCAACAATTGATGAGATAAAAAAACACAAACCTAAAGGTATAATACTTTCTGGTGGACCTGCTTCTGTTTACCACCCGGATGCTCCAAAACCGGACGAAAGAATATTTGATCTGAATATTCCAATACTCGGCATATGCTACGGTCTTCAACTGCTGACCCAACATTTTGGAGGAGAAGTTGTCAAAGCAGAAAGACACGAGTACGGAAGGGCTGAGCTGGAGATACTTGATCATGAGGATCTTTTTTACGGACTTCCAAATGAGATACATGTATGGATGTCCCACGGGGACAGGGTTACAAAACTTCCTGAAGGTTTTGAACCGATAGCCAGAACATACAACGCTCCATTTGCCGCAATAAGGAACAGAGAAAAGAAAATATGGGGCGTCCAGTTTCACC
>JALVEY010000158.1 GCA_027030485.1 Persephonella sp. | reverse complement strand
TCCGAATATGATAAATTTCGGTATTGTAAGTTCTTCAAGCCCCATAGGACCCCTTGCATGTATTTTGTCTGTTGATATTCCCATTTCTGCCCCAAGACCAAACTCATTACCATCTGTAAATCTTGTTGAGGCGTTAATATAAACAGCTGAACTGTCAACCTCATTTATAAATCTCATTCCTTTTGTGTAGTTTTCTGTGACGATAGCTTCTGAATGGTTCGATCCATATTTGTGTATAAAATCAATGGCTTCATCTATATCCTCAACAACCTTTACAGCTATGATCAGATCCAGAAACTCCTCATAATAATCTTCCTCTTTAGCAGGTACAAGCTCTGTATCATGTGCTTTTGGGTGATCCTGAAGTATATCAAGAGATGCCTGATCACATCTCATCTCTACTCCTGCTTTACCAAAATAGTAAGCTATCTCAGGTAGAAACTGCTCAGCTATATCTTTGTGAACTATAAGATTTTCTATAGCGTTGCATACAGACGGTCTTTGAACTTTTGCGTTATAAGCTATATTCAAAGCCTTTTCCATGTCAGCTTCATTATCTATGTATAGGTTACATACACCCTTGTAATGTTTTATTACCGGCATTTTTGCTTTTTCAGACACGGCTCTTATCAGACTTTCCCCACCTCTTGGTATCACCACATCTATATACTGATCTAACTGCAGAAGGTAATTAACAACCTCCCTATGTGTTGTCTCAACAAACTGTATTGCATCTTCAGGGAATCCTGTTTCTCTTGCAGCCTGTTTTAAGATCTCTACAAGTATCCTGTTTGAGTTTATTGTCTCACTTCCTCCTTTCAGTATGACAGCATTGGAAGATTTCATACACAGAGAAGCTGCCTCTACAGTAACATTAGGTCTTGCCTCGTATATGATCATTATTGTTCCAAGGGGTACTCTCATTCTCCCTATTTTCAGACCGTTTGGTCTTGTCCACATAGAGATCACCTGACCCACAGGATCAGGTAGAGATGCAACATCTTTTAAAACCTGAACCATACCGCTTATTCTTTTCTCATTGAGTGCCAGTCTGTCTAAAAGAGCTTTTGAATATCCTTTTTTTTCTGCTTTTTCAAGATCTTTTCTATTTTCCTGTTGAATCTGGTCTTTTTTCTCTATAATCAGTTCAGCAGCCCTTAAGAGAGCTTTATTTTTTTTCTCGGTATTTATCTTTATTAAATATTTCTGGGATTTTTTTGCCTTTTTTGATATATTTTCAGCATACATCTTAAGATCCATAACTTTCCTCCAGAAAGATTTCGTAGAATTTAATTATAAGATAGAATTTTAGTTAGATTCCATAAAATTTTCATAGTATGTTATTGCTTCAAGCTCAGCTGATAAAAGATCCTCAAGACCCAGATTTATAGACTCAAGTTTTTTCCTTGCTTCATCAATATTATCCTTCTCAAGATCTATAATTGAGGAAAGAAGACAACCTAAAATACCCTCGTTTCTCAAAACAGCTTTCTTAATTTCTTCATCTATATAAAGATCATCTAATATCTCCTCAATCGGTCTGTAAAGCACAGAACCTATAAGGGAGATCATTCCTGTTATGTAAGCTTTTTCTATCATATCAATGTCAGAAGATATTTTAGACACAAGGATTTCCATCATTCTTCCTCTGATAACAGCCCTTTCAAGAAGAGGATTAGATTTTATATCTCCTCCTTCTGAGGCAAAAATCTGAAG
>JALVEY010000157.1 GCA_027030485.1 Persephonella sp. | reverse complement strand
AACCGCCAAAACAACAGCTTTTATGCTGGGGTCATTCTGGGCTCTTTGTATGTTGTCTATAACAGACATATATTCTGAAATTACACCTTTAATCTCTATAACTGCTATCTTCGGTGCAGACTTTGCTAAAAACTGGGAAAGAAGAAAGAGCATCACCAGAAATACAATAATACCTACGGTTATTTTTTTCTTCATTTTTTACCTCTAAATTGTTGTTTGTGGAAGGGGAATAAATCTTAGATCAGGTATTCTTCTTATCTTTATTCTCTGACCTAAAAGATGTCCTATATATCCTTTTTTTCTGTTAAGCTGTTTTGACAGTTCTTCAACATCTTTTAAGGCTGTTATGTATATATCGGCTTTGGTCAGATCAGGGGAGGTATCAACCCTTACTATGGTTAAAAGATTATCTCCCAGCGGCATATCGTAGATAAATATCTCGCTTAAAGCCTTTTTGATAGCAGAGTTTACCTTCTCTGTTTTATGTCCTTTTTTCATTTAAATGATCTCCTTGTATATATTTATGTGGATGTCCGGAAAGTTTACCTCAACAAAGTTTATTACATTTTGCATAACCTTTTCCACCTGTTTCTGGTCTGGTGCGACCATAACAACCGCTATCTGTGCTGACTGCCACAGATTTTGATCCCCAACTTCTGAGACAGAAACATTAAATTTTGATTTAAGTTTTTCTTTTACAGATCTTATTACCATTCTTTTTTCTTTTAAGGAATTTGAGTAAGGAATATGCAGATCAAACACAATACTTCCTATGAACATTTTACCCCTTTAAAGATTTTTTAGCCTTATTTTATCCAAAATTTGAATTTTTACAAGGTTATAGAGAGTATTTGCGGATCTTCTTTCTGAGGGTTGCCCTGTTTATGCCTAAAAGATCGGCTGCTTTGACCTGATTATTTCCTGTGTATTCCAGTACGGTTTTTATTATTGACCTTTCTATATTTTCCTCAAGATTTTTCAGTCCCCCGTTTTTTATAGCTAAAAGCACCTGGTTCCTTATAAATTCTTCAACATCAGGGGAGTGCTGTATCTTTTTATCAGGTTTTTCCTCAAGAAATTCAAGATCAGGAAGGCTCAAAATGTTATTCCTGCATAGTATCATTGATCTTACAACAACATTCTCAAGTTCCCTTATGTTTCCTTCCCATCTCTGATTTTGAAGTTTCTTTATGTATTCAACAGATGCTCCGGTAATATTCTTGCTTAATTTTTTGTTGTATTTGTTCACTATACACTCAACTATGTAAGGTATGTCTTCCTTCCTTTCCCTCAGGGGAGGCAGTTTTATATGAACAAGGTTTAATCTGTAGTATAGATCTTCCCTGAACTTACCTTCCTTTATCATCTTCTCAAGGTTCCTGTTTGTTGCTGCCATAATCCTGACATCAACCTTTATCTCTTTTGTACCACCTAACCTGTAAAATGTTCCCTCCTGAAGAAATCTGAGGAGTTTTGATTGTGCAGAAAGGGGAAGTTCTCCTACCTCATCTAAGAATATTGTTCCCCCATCTGCGATCTCAAATTTTCCGGGCTTTGTTTTATCAGCTCCTGTGAAAGCCCCCTTTTCATAGCCGAAAAGTTCAGATTCAATAAGGTTTTCAGGTATCGCTGCACAGTTTATTGCTATAAAAGGTTTATCAGCCCTTTTGCTCAGTTTCCATATTCCCTTTGCAAGAAGCTCTTTCCCTGTTCCTGTCTCTCCTGTGATAAGAACAGGAATATCTGTAGGGGCAACCTCACCTGCTAACTTACATATTTCTTTTAGTTGTGGGGATGAGCCTATTATTGAACATAGGTATTGACATATTAGACCGTTTGATTCTGAAGAACTTTTAAATGTGATGATCTTTTCTTCATTTTTTTCTTTAATTGTCAGCTTTTCTTTTAAATTTTTAATTTCCTGTTGGGAAAATGGATATTCTATGTACTCGAAATAGTTTTTACTCATCACTCTCATAATGAAAGCCGCAAGGTTTGTTTGGGAAATGTTTTTATTTATTACAGCCACAGGAAATAAACCTTTTTTGACAGGCACTGGAACGATACCAAAATCCTTTATGTCTACAAAAATAACCCCTGACCCTATATTCTCTATATCTTTTGGACTTTCTAATTTATTTACACTTGAGAAATGTTTGCTGATCTTTTTTACCAGATCATTATCTTTTGAAAGAATATAGACTTTATTTGGCAAAAGATACCTCCATACGCCTTTTTACTAAAAATATGAAAAAATAGGGGATTTTACAATCCCCTTAAACTTAAAACAGATAGTTTTTTTCTACCTTTTTTGTGTATGCTCCTATTTTCTCAGCCATATACAGATACCTGTCTGGATCTATACCTTTTTTGTGAAGATTTCTTGAGAAATAATTGATAAGATTTGCACATCTGCACGGCTGGGAAAGATCTGTAAGACTGTAAAGGATTTTTCCAGAAGACGGATCAATAAAATAGACCCCTTCTTTTTGGGAGATGTTAAACCTTTTTGCAAAATTTTTTCCTTCTGGAGTGTCTAACTGGATCTTTCTGAAATCAAAACTTTTTTTGATCCTCTTTGCAAGGTATTTGTTTTTCAGAATTTTGTTGTTAATTTTCTCAAGATATGGGCTATTTTTGTGATGAAGGTAAATAACTAAGAGTTTCTCCTGAGCCATTGATGGAGCAGACAGGAATATCCCGATTAAAATCAACAGGTACAACTTTTTCATACTAAAGACCTCCTAAATTTTTTTAGAAGGTCCTATTCAATTGGCGTGCCAATTTTTAAGTCGTTGAAAATTAAGGGATATAATAAAAATACCGGTCTTGCTGGCTAAATTTTATCCACCCCTGTGGCTAATTTGTAATCAAAGTTCCTCATTTTCCAGTTTTTCAACAATAACCCTAAGGCTCATTCTCATCCTTTCAAATGATTCCTGCAGATGCCCTATCTCATCTTCCCTTTCAACAGGAATTTCCTGTTCAAGCTCACCCATAGATATCTTTTCCATTCTTTCAGATATATCTTGTAAGGGGTCTATCACTTCTTTTTTCAGAAGGAAGTAAGTCATAATTATAGGGATCAAGGCTGCCTGAAATGTCAGAAAGCCTAAAAACAACGCAAAGGTGAACGGGTGTGTTTTTGCGTAGTTTAAAATGTTTTCAAGGAAATGGTATGTTCCTTCATTTGCGAA
This sequence comes from Persephonella sp., assembly GCA_027030485.1. Classification (GTDB taxonomy): domain Bacteria; phylum Aquificota; class Aquificia; order Aquificales; family Hydrogenothermaceae; genus Persephonella_A. The sequence goes on along the minus strand of JALVEY010000157.1, from coordinate 18,095 downwards.
AATAAAGTAAAAAATAAAAAATGCCAGAATTGATACAACAATAGCACCAGAAATGGTGATAAAAAGAATTCTGTTAATTATGGATTTTCTGATAAATGCAAGTCCGTTCATGATGCCCCCCGTTTATTCATTAAGATTTATGACCTCTCTGCAGGCTTTATCCTTACTGAAAAACAGGTTTATCTTTTCTTTTTCTCCTTTGGAGTTTTCATACTCTATCTCAAAAAAGCCATCTTTTATGTCTATTTTCAGTATTTTTTTGACATCAAACTTATGCCCTAAAATTGACTGAGCTTCTATAGGGGTTAATGAATGACAGGCTGCACAATCTCCTATGCAACCTAACATCTGTTGATCTTGACTACTCCCACCGGTATGATCAAACGGAAAGGCAATAGCAACCGAATAAACAGTAAAAAATAAAATTAATATTTTCCTCATTACTTTTATCTTCCAATAATTTAAATAACAATTAATATATATAAACTATAACTTAAACTTTTTCAATTCTACCTTTTTCTTACCACAACAGTATAATAATCCTTTTCCTCCTGTATATCAATAATCTCGTGTCCTTCATCTCTTAAACTCTGTGGTACGCTAATAATAGATTCTTCTCCATCAATGGTTATAACAAGTATTGATCCCACATCCATCTCTTTCAGCTTGTATTTAGCCTTAACAAAGTTGAAGGGACATTCAACTCCCCTGAGATCTAAAAACTCCTTTCTTGCTTTTTCTTCCTTTTTTTCCTCTTTTTTCTTCTCGGTTTCCTTTCTAAGATTTAGATATGTTTCTTTACAGATGGTATAGAATTCTTTTGCTGTTTTAACAAGTTCCTGAGGATCCTTTATCTGTCTGTCAAGTAGTTTTAAAAATTTTTCATCAACAAGTTTTCGGCCTATTATCTGCTCTGTAAACTTTTCTCTGGCACCTTTTCCTTCTGCTTTTACACCAAAGGGTATAAGAAGACCTGATGATATAATATCAACAGCCTTTTCTATATGGACGGTTGCATCTTCAGGAAGTCCCCTGTTTATGTGTGTTTCAGCCTGTTTTATAAGTCTTTCACCTTCTTTTAAGGCTTCTTCAACCCTGTCTGCGATAATTCCTGCACACTCTCCAGTGCCAAGATCCTCAAGTGAGAACTGTTTATCTGAACCCCAGTCAACATTGTATTCCACTTTTTTATAAAGCTCTTTGTGTTTTTCAAGAAGTTTGTTTATTTTCTCAGGTGTTATCCTCTCAACAAAATCTTCAAAACTCTCGTTCTGTTGGCTGTTTTTAAGATAAAAATTAAGAAGCTCTATTACTGCATCAGGAACATTCTTTGCAGGAATTTTTATCCCTGTGTATCCGATTTTCTGGTTGTGAAGGGTTCCGTTTCCTCCCAGATGTATAACATAAGCAGGTATCAGTGTATCCTCAATTTTCACAGCTATGCCGTGAAGTCCGATTGATGCAACATGATGGTGGGCGCATGCGTTGGGACACCCGCTTACCTTTATTGTAATGTTTTTTAGTTTCCTTACAGTTTCAGGGTCTTTAGGTAGTTTTTCATAAATAGCCCTTGATAAATCCCTTGATGAGGTTATTCCCAGACTGCATGTTTCGGACCCGGGGCATGATGTTATATCAAGGTATGTTGATGCACCGTAATCCTGTAATCCTGCCTCTTTGAGAGAGTGATAAATCTGATCCAGCATCTCTCTATGAACATTTATCAGGGCGATGTTCTGATCCTGAGTTGTCCTTACCTGAACTGAATAATCCCGTGATATTTCGGCTATTTTTCTCAATTTTCCTGTCGTTATATTTCCAAGTGGAAGCCTGATAAGGACAGCAAAAAGATCTTTCTGTCTCTGGGGGATAATGTTTGTTTCTATCCAGATTTTATGCTGCGGATCTTTTCCTTCTGGAAGGATATTTTCCTCTTTCTCCTCAATGTATACAGCATCACACTGGAATTTTTCATATTCTGCCGAATTTTTCTGTATCTCCTCCTTCAGCAGTCTAAAAAACTCATCTATTCCCAATTTCTGGATTAAAAATTTTAGCCTGTTGTGTCTTTTATTCTTTCTGTCCCCATATCTGTCGAAAAGATCCATAACCGACCTTACAAACAGGACAAGATCTTCAAGAGGTATAACCTCAGGATATTCGTAAGGGTATTTAGGTCTGTCCCCCAGACCGCCTCCTACAAAAGCCCTGAATGCAGGTTTTCCCTGATTTAGCACTGGTAAAAAGCCTATATCATTAAAAGGCACAAGAAAGCTGTGTTCTTCACAGCAGGCAAAACCTATCTTGAATTTCCTTGGAAGGTTTTCGTACTTTCCTATAAGCAGTTCAGTAAGTTTCTGGGCTACCCTCCCCATATCTATTACCTCATTTGGGCACACCCCTGATAAATAACTTGCTGTTATGTTTCTAAGAGCATTTCCGCAGGCATCTTTTGTTGTAAGACCAGCTTCGTTTATCCTTTTTATTATCTGGGGAACATCTTCCAATTTTATCCAGTGGTACTGTATATCCTGTCTTGTTGTTATATGGGCAACCCCGTTTGAGAAAGTGTCCCCAATATCTGCTATCTCATTTATCTGTTCAGCTGTTAATATGCCAGCAGGTATCTTAATTCTTACCATATGAAACTCTTTCTGTCTCTGACCATAGATGCCGTTCACAAGTCTGAAGTTTTTAAAATCGCTTTCAAATGCTCTTCCTTCTTTAAAATCCCTATATAGCCTGTTGAACTCCTCAATATCCTTTAGGTAATCTCTGTAAATGCCGTTTTTTATCATCTGTAATCCTCCGTTACAAGATTAAAGTTTTCAATTAAAAAGTCAGCAACCTCCTCCCTGAGCATTGTTGAAGGAGGTCTTTTCCCTTCAGAGAGGGCTTTTCTTATTTTTGTCATGCTTATCTTTGTTATCATCTCTTCAGGGTGTGAGCAGGTATTTTCTGATACTATTCCGCCGCATCTGTCACAGTGGAACACATTGTAAAACTTGACTATCTTTATCCCTATATCAGGTATCTCATCAAATATTTTATGGGCAGCAAAAGGATCGTAATAATCTCCCACACCTGCGTGATCTCTACCTACCATAAAATGGGTGCAGCCGTAATTTTTTCTGACTATCCCGTGGAAGATTGCTTCTCTGGGACCTGCATATCTCATAGATGTTGACAGCCCTGCAAGTAAAACTTTTCTGTGTGGGTAGTAGCTATTTATCAAAATCTGGTATGCCTTTAAGATGACCAAGCTATCAAAATCCCCCTCTTTTTTTAACCCTATTATCGGGTGTATAAAAAGTCCATCTGCTATTTCCATGCCTAACCTTTGGAGATACTCATGGGCTCTGTGGGGTGCATTCCTTGTCTGGAAGGCGACAACAGTTTTCCACCCCCTTTCCCTGAATATCTCCCTTGTTTCTTCTGGGTCAAGTTCGTACTCTTTATTTGGGAAAGATGGTCTGTTTAGAAGTTTTATCTTTCCTCCGATGCTGTAGTCCCCTTTTGAGAAAAGCCTTTTTACCCCCGGATGGTTCTCATCAAGTGTTCCAAAGACTGTGTTGGCGATCTCTTTTTTGTTCAGTTTGTATATGTCTGATATGTCCATAACAGCCACAGGGTTGTTATCTGTTTTGTCCACAAGCAAAACCTTTTCACCAATTTTTAAGTCGGAAGGATCATCAATCTGGAGCAAAATAGGAATAGACCAAACAATTCCATTTTTAAGGCTTAAATGACTGCAGACAGATCTTAGATCCTCGCTGTCCATAAAGCCCTCAAGAGGTGAAAAACTACCTATCGCTATTTTTTCAGCATCTAACGCCTCATCTTTTTCTATGTATATCCTTTTTAAATTAAGGGACAGAATGAAATCCCTTTCTTCGTTGTCTGCAATTCTTTTTATAAGTTTTCCTCCGTGGGGCTGTATCATTCTTTCACCTCCTTTTTTTGTTGGGTGGCATTAAGCAACAGGCATGCCAAATTGTAAGTTGCTGGTATTTAAGAGTAATTTTTGTCGTTTTAAAAATTGTGATCAAAATGTAATCTTCAAATGGTTATTTTTTTACCATCTACCCAGATGTATTTTCAAAACCTGAATATTTATCAATAACTTACACAAATGGCACGCTGTTTGCTTAATCTGACAATCAGAAACACGAACGGAGGATCAGTGATGGAAAAGATATTTTTTAAGCTGAAAAAAAGAAAAGATGGAAACAAACTCTGCTCCGGAACTTCAGGAATGATCAGAAATATCATAGAGAGGAATTACTCTGATATAAAAACTGCAGCTGCCCTTGTATGCCTTAAGCACCATAAGTCTCCAAAATCGTACAGAACTGCTCTTAGGGTGCTTGACGGCTACAAAAAACTGCCTTTCAAGGAGAAAGATTCGGTGGAAATCGCCTATCCTTACAAAAGGAAAAGTTTTTCGCCGTATTTGTTGATCGGTTCGGCGATCGTTTTATCACTCCTCCCAAAAAGTGAGATAAAAACTGTTTTTCACGGGGAAAATCTACCGGTTTCCACAACTAAAGATATTTTTGATTATCTTGATATATCAACCGTTTCAAATGAAGACAGCTACAATATGCTGAAAAATCTGAATGTTGGATTTTTCAACAGAAAACTTTTTCTGCCTCAGCTTTCCTCAATAAACCATATAAGAATAGATCTGAATATAAATGATATCTTCTGCCACATTGAAAAGTATCTGAATCCGCTTTCTTCAGATTTTGCTATAGGCGGGGTAAAAAACAGCCGACAGCTTCTGTTTTATAAAAACATGTTAGAAGGAAGGTACAAAAGGTTTGCTTTAGTTGAAGATAGGGAAGGATTTCCTGACATAACTTCCTCAACAAGTGTTTATATCTTTGGGGATAGAGAAGAAATAATAGAGGTAGATCTATCTGTTTTTGGGGGAAAATCTTTCCTTTACAAAAAACTTGATCTATCTGAGCATATAGACTTTATAAAAGATCTTTTAGGTAAAAAACTGCCTGAGTATGAACCTCTGCTTCATATAAACAGCGGACTTCTTTTATATCTCAAAGATGTTGTAAATGATCTTAAAGAAGGCTTTGAGCTGTCAAGAGAACTTTTTAGAAAATACGACTATTTGCAAGTGTTAAAGAACATCCAGAAATACTCAGAATACCTGAACTACAAAAATATATACGAACTTTAAGGAGGAGAAGATGTTTACAAATGAGTTTGTGAAAGAAAAAAGCGACCACTTTGAAAATCTGCCTGCACAGGATCTTTTGGCATGGGTTTACAAAAACTTTAAAAATGTAGGTTTTACATCATCTTTCAGTGCAGATGATGTATCAATAATCCATATAATAAAACAGATAAAACCTGATGCCCTTATTATCTTTATTGATACAGATTACCACTTTCCAGAAACTTACCAGCTTGTACAGAAGCTGAAAAAGGAGTGGGATCTGAACCTCAAAGTTATAAAACCTCTCATATCTGTTGAGGAACAAAACAGATTATACGGGGAAAAACTGTACGAAAAAGATCCTGATAAATGCTGTGAAATAAGAAAGGTAGAACCTTTAAAAAGGGTGTTGAAGGATCTTGATGTCTGGATTACCGGAATGAGAAGGGATCAGTCTCCAACAAGGGCGAACATAGGCAAGGTTGAGACCCACAAGCTTCCAGACGGAAAACTGATACTTAAAATTAACCCGATAGCAGACTGGACAAGAAAAGATGTATGGAGTTATGTTCAGAAAAATAATCTTCCTTATAACCCCCTTTATGATCAGAATTACCTGAGCATCGGCTGTGCCCCATGTACGAGACCTGTGCTGGAAGGGGAAGACGAAAGAGCTGGCAGGTGGGCAGGAAAAGGAAAATTGGAATGCGGATTACACACATTCACAGAGAAAGAATAAATGGAACTTACCATATTAGGTGGAATATTAGGCTTAATTATAGGTATATCGGGAGTGGGAGGAGGAATGTTAACTACACCTGCCCTTACTCTGCTCATGGGGGTTCCTATCGCAACTGCGGTGGGAACCAGTCTCCTTTTTTCAGCAATTACTAAAGTTTTTGCATCGCTGGTATACATAAAAAGAGGACTTGTTTGTATTAGGCTCGCCACTTTACTGGCGGCAGGAAGTATACCGGGAGCTCTACTTGGAAGTTATTCATTTCATTATTTTTTTCAGTTGAACCCATCTTTAGCCTCAAAGGTAATTCCATCTTTTATATTGTTTATGATTATTGCTTCCTGCTGTTTCTCTTATTACAGAATGTTTACAAAAAATGAAAAAATAATAAATTTTGATATAAGAACAAAACCTTTATATATACCTGTTATAGGATTCATTGTTGGTTTTGATATAGGTTTTACATCAATTGGCGCCGGTGTTATTGTTGCCTCAATTCTACTTGCCCTGTGCCCTATGAACCCTTCAAGAATTGTAGGTACAGATATAGTTCACGGTTTTATCCTTAGTATCTTTGCAGGGGGTATTCATTATTCGCTTGGAGGAGTTAACACAGGTATTCTTTTTTATCTTCTGCAGGGGGGAATAATAGGGGTTATTCTGGGAGCTTTAATCTCACCTTACCTTCCTCAAAAACCTTTCAGGTTTGCGTTAAACTCGGCTGTTCTGGTTTTTGCCATTCTTTTCGCTAAGAAGGTGCTGGTATAGATTTATAAAATCCAGAATATCAAGTTCTTCTGCCCGTTTTTCAGGAGAGATATTTGCTTTTTTTAATATTTCTGGATCAATTTTGCTTCTGAGCATTTTTCTGCGGGAGCTAAAAAGGGAGGATACAAAATTTTTGTACCCCTTTTTATCAAAATCAGGAATGTTTTTTCTGGGAAACATCTTCACAACAGCAGATGTTACCTTTGGGGGAGGTTTAAAAAATCTTGCTGGAACGCTCATCACATACTCAATATCAAAATATGTTCTTAAAAACACGGTCAAGAATGTGTACTGTTTTGTTTTTGGTCTGGCGATCAGTTTTAGGGCAACTTCTTTTTGAACCATAAATACGCACAGATCAATAATTTCCAGATAAAAAGGCATATTCACAAGTATCAGGGAGGCTACATTATACGGAAGATTGCCTGCAATTTTTATCTTTTTTCCCTCTGACAGATCAAAAAGATTTACATCAAAAAAATCCTTTTTTATTAGCTGAAAATTTTTGTGCTTAGAAAATCTCTTTTCAATCACAGGATAAGCTTCAGGGTCTATCTCTATCCCGTACAGTTTTTCTGGATTTCTTTCCAGTATCTCTTCTGTCAGCTGACCGGTTCCTACGCCTATCTCAACTACTATGTCTTCAGGTTTTATATCTAACTGATCTACTATCTTCTGGATTACTCCCGGTGCTGTTAAAAGATGCTGTCCAAACTTTTTCTTTGTTCTAAATGGTTTATCCTTCAAGCTCTTTCGCCTTCTGGAATATCAGCTCTTTTACAAAATCTTTTGTGTCTTCCCTTTCAAGGGCAAAATCTATTATCGCTTTTATATATCCCATTTTGTTTCCTGTATCATGTCTCAGACCTTCAATATCTTTTGAGTATATCACCTCTTCATCTCTTAGGGTCATCAATGCATCTGTAAGCTGGAGCTCCCCTCCTTTTCCAAAAGGTGTTCTTCTTAAAGCCCCAAATATGTTTGGTGTCAGGACGTATCTTCCTATTATCGCCGACGTTGAGGGTGCTTCTTCAGGCTCCGGCTTTTCAACAAGATAGTTAACAAGCCTTATGTTGTCCTCTATAAAAGTCCCCTCAACTATTCCGTATTTGTAGGTCTCTTCCTTTGGAACCTCTGTTGTTCCTATAACAGATTTTCCAAACTTTTTATAAACATCTATCAGCTGTCTTAGTCCAGGGTACTCGTTATTTATGATCAGCTCATCACCAAGCAGTACAGCAAAAGGCTCATTTCCTATAGCCGGTTCTGCAGTCAGTATGGCATGCCCAAGACCAAGCTGTTCTTTCTGTCTTATATAAATAAAGTTTGCAAGGTTTGAAACTTCCCTTACAAGATTTACAAGCTCATCTTTCCCTGCCCTTTCAAGGGCTTCCTCAAGATCAGGTGCATAATCAAAATGATCCTCTATTGCCCTTTTGTGCCTTCCAGTTACGAATATTATCGTATCTATTCCTGAAGCAACAGCTTCCTCAACTATATACTGGATGATAGGCTTATCAACTATCGGCATCATCTCTTTTGGTGTTGCTTTTGTTGCAGGCAGAAACCTTGTTCCGAAACCGGCGACAGGAATAACAGCCTTTCTTATTTTGTACATATTATTCCCCCTTCTTTTCTATCTTTTCCAGTATCTTTTTGTACCCTTCAATAAGATCACCAAGATCAAATCTGAACCTGTCTTTATCAAGGCTTTCCCCTGTTTTTGCGTCCCAGAACCTGCATGTATCGGGGGATATCTCGTCGGCGAGAACTATCTGTCCGTCTTTTCTGCCGAACTCAAGCTTGAAATCAACAAGGATAACTCCCTGTTTTTCCATAAATTCTTTTATTATCTCATTAACTTTGAGAGCTATTTCCTTCATCTTTTGAACCTCTTCAGGTTTTGCCAGATCCATAGCATATATGTGCTGTTCGCATATTATAGGGTCGTGAAGTTCATCATTTTTTAGATAAAACTCAATTAGAGGAGGCTCAAACCTTGTTTTCTCAGGTATGCCAAGTCTTCTGACGATACTTCCGGCAGCCAGATTTCTGACAACAACCTCCACAGGTATTATCTGTACTTTGTAAATCAGCATCTCCCTGTCAGAAAGCTTCTTTATAAAATGGGTTGGAATTCCTTTTTCCCCAAGAAGCTGAAAGAAAAATGATGATATTGTGTTGTTTAGAACCCCTTTTCCTTTTATGGTTGCCTTTTTTACAGCATCAAAAGCTGTTGCAGAATCTTTAAAGTAAGCTATTACCCTGTCCGGCTGATCTGTTGCATAGATTATTTTTGCCTTTCCTTCATAAAGCTTTTCTCTTTTTTCCATTTAATCCTCCTACAGATTTTCTTTTGCTAAAAGCTTAAAGTAATCATATTTTGACAGTTGAAGAACCTGATTAAAAACATTTGTAGATTTTTCAATTTCTCCCATTTTTCTCAGGGTAAATCCTTTAAGGGTAAGGGCTGAAACGTAGTTGTAAAACCTTTGATCTATAGGTCTTAAGACTGTCAGCGTTTTTCCGTACTCCTTGTTTTTGTAATACAGGTAGCCTCTAAACTCTGTCAGACCTGAGTTGATCTGTTCTGAGTTTACCCTTACTTGAAGAAGGTTAAGATCCGAGGGTGTTATCTTTCCATTCTCTTTTTTGATTAGAAGGCTGTATGCTACAGCTACTTTTACAAATGGTGAGTCTGGATACTTTTCTTTAATCTTTTTTATTAGATTTTCAGCCTTTTCAAATTCCTTCTGATCGTATGCCTTTTGTATCTGGTAAACAAGAACTGAAGATTGATTAAGAATTGTTTCTTTGTGATGTTTGTAGAAAAAGAAGGAGCTTAAAAGGAGAAAAAGCAAAACAATACCTGTTATTACAAAGCCTTTATTCTTTTTCAAAAAGTCATATATCATATAAACCTTGTACTCAAACTCAACATCAACATCTTTTTCTATAGGAACTTTTTTCTTCTCCATGGTCTCTCCTGATTTTTTTTATAAAATTATAAACTGTTTTTCATTATATTTAGAGCCTTTGAATAGACCAGCTCTGGATCAATGTTGAGGCATTCAGCATTTTTGAACCTGCACTCTTTTTTACCGTGCAGATCGCACGGCTGACATGGAAGACCTTTCAGTATGTAATCCCCTTCATCATCAAATGGGTAAAACCCAAAATAAGGGTGTGTTGCACCGTAGATCATCAACAGGGGAGTTTTTACAGCCCTCGACATGTGGGCAATGGCAGAGTCGTTGCTGATTGTTGCTCTTGCAGTGGATATAACCGAAAGACTCTCTCTTAAAGAAAGTTTTCCTCTAAGATCTATCACACCTTCTGGAAATGGTTTTGTGTCAAATTTTTTGTCTGAATTAGTTCCAACAAGAACAACATTTATGCCGTTTTTTAAAAAAAGGCTGGATACCTCTTGAAAATATGGGTAGCTTTTATTTTTGTATCTTGCCCCTGCACCTATAACGATAAAATTGTAAGGCAGGTATTTTTTTACATTTTCAATCTCTTCTTTTTTCAGAACAACCTCAGGTCTTATTTCTTCTGGTTTTATACCGATTTTACCTAAAGCCTCTGAATATGCATCAACCACATTAAAACTGTCTTTTATAAACCTTCTAAAAAAGGGTTTTGTATAAAGCCTTCTTTTTATGCTGTTTTTTCTGTATCTTACAACAGGAATTCCTGAAAAGTGTCCTATAAGCAGTGATCTGAGATTGGAGTGTAAGTCCAGTATAAGATCGTAGCCTTTCAGGGATTTTGAAAAATCTATAATTGCCGAGATATTTTTTAGATCTTTTTTATTAACCTTTATTATATTCTTGATCCTGCTGTCCTTTTCTAAAAGCTGATCAAAAGGTGTGAATGTAAGAAAATCAATGGTTATACCGTTTTCGTGTAGAGGTCTTATAACAGATGTTGTCAGCAGAACATCTCCCAGAGAGGAAAATCTGATCACCAGTATTCTCAATCTTTCTCCTCTACAGCAGACCTTTCAGGTTTTGTATCTCCTTCTGGAATTCCTCAACCATTGATTGGTGGTTAAACTTTTTTGCTTTTTCTATACCTTTCTGGTAGTACTCAACAGCCTTCTCAACATCTCCAATATTTAAGAAAGACTGGGCAAGAAGTCTGTATGCAGCCCCTTCATCTTCGTGTATATCTATGTATTTCAGTAGATAAAGTATAGCCTCGTCATACCTTTTTTCTTTAAACAGCTCAACCGCAAGCCCGTAGAGACCTAAGGGGTTGTCAGGATCTTTTTCTAAAGCCTTCTTTAATGCTGAAATTCTGTCGTTCATCTTTTTCTCCGTTAGGTCTAATTATTATATGCCATTACTGAAATTATGGTATAGACAGTTTATATAATGGTTTTATATTTAGTTATACGAAATATAATGGGGGTGATCTGTATGAAGTTTTTTGCAGTTTTATTTTTTTTCCTGTTTAGTCTTTCTTACGGCTATGAGGATTTTGTCCAGTATGAAAAAGGCTACTACTATGTTGTTATAACAAAAGGATCTTTCAAAAATGTAAACTCTAAACTTCTGGAAGAGATCAGAATGCAGGGCTGGGACGTTATACATACGATAAATGTTGATAAGACTACAAAAATGAAATCCCCTTACAAAACACACCTGTTGTGTAAAGCTAAATATCTTAAAGAAGGTGTTAAAAAGTTCCGCCCCTTAGGTGTTATTATTCCATGTAAAATGGCTATTTTTGTAGAGGGAAATAAGATCAAAATAATGGTTGAAGATGTGTCTGAATATGCAGATATATATGCTCCGGAAGATAAGGAATTTAAAAAGTTTATGTTAAAGGTTAGAGATGAGCTGATAGGTATACTTAACAGAACAGCCGGAAGGTTTATGAAAAGCAGATACACACCTTATGAGTAAGGGGCAAAAAAGCCCCTTTTTGTTTATTAATCTTCTGGAACTTTGAAAAGCTCCTCGTAATCTACCCCTTCTTCCTCTGCTAATTTTTTGGACATCTCTTCAAGATGGAGAAGAAGGTTCCATTTTTCGTCTATTTCTTTCTGTATTCTTTCTAACACTTCAGGGTATTTCAGAACATGCTTCCATCTTGGCTGTGCTGCTATGTACTCTTCTATTGGTTTTGGTTTCTTAGGTTTGATATTTACTTTCCAGTATTTGCCGTCTATAACCTCGTATACAGGCCAGTATCTTGTTTCAACAGCAAGTTTAGCGAGCCTCATTGTGTCCTCAGGGGAAAATCTCCAGGAGAGGGTACACGGTTCAAGAACATTCAGGAATTTAAACCCTTCTATTGAAACGGCTTTTTTGGTTTTTCTTGTTAAATCTCTGAAAATGTGTGGAGATGCCTGGGCCACATACGGTATGCCGTGGGCTGCCATAATCATTGTAAGATCTTTTCTCGGCTCCTGTTTTCCTACCTTTGCTTTTCCTACGGGGGTTGTTTTGGTGTATGCACCTATAGGAGTTGCTGAGGACTTTTGGTATCCTGTGTTCTGGTATCCTTCGTTGTTGTAGCACACATACAGAACATTATGTCCCCTTTCAGCTGTTGCAGATAATGCCTGAAAACCGATGTCGTATGTTCCACCATCACCCCCGAAAGCGATGAAATGTATCCTTTTATTTTCCGGTATAACGCCTTTTTTCTTCAGAACCTTGTAAGCTGTTTCAACACCTGCAATAACTGTTGCAGCAGACTGGAAGTTAACATGTATCCAGGGAACATTCCATGCTGTAACAGGATAAACACCTGTTGTAACCTCAAGACAGCCTGTTGCGTTTGATACTATAACAGGCTCATTTATGGCAAGAATTATCTCATTAACGATAGGTGGGATACCGCAGCCGATACACATTCTGTGTCCCGGAGCAAGGGGCATATCTCCGCCAAAGGTTTCTTTATGTGAAGCTAATTCTGAAAGAAGTGCTATTGGTCTTTTTTTCGCCATGATTACTCCCTCACTTGTAAGTATTCAACAAAGTTTTCTCTTGTTTCAATGCCTTTCTCAAGGCGTTCAAGTCTATCAAAAGCTCTCATAAATTCTTCTTCATGTATCTCTCTTCCGCCAAGCCCGTATATAAAGTTATGGACGAAAGGATTGTTTTCTGTTGCAAGGAGAGCAGATGCTATATCTTTAAATAACGGTCCGCCTATACCGTCAAAAGAGTCTGCCCTGTCAAGAACAACGACGCCTTTTGCCTTTGAGAGAGCCTGAGCTATCTCTTTAACAGGGAACGGTCTGTAAAGCCTTATCTTGATTGCTCCTACTTTTTTGCCCTGTTCTCTCAGTCTGTCAACAGCATCTTTTAGAGTACCGAATGAGGAGCCCATAGATATTCCTATATATTCTGCATCTTCTGTTTTGTATTCCTCAATAAAGTCATACCTCTTTCCTATGATCTGGGCAAATTCGTCAAATACTTCCCTTACCACATCATAAACCTTAAGAAAATCTACATGCTGTTGATACTTACATTCTGTGTAGTAATCAGGCTGTGCTGTGGCTCCGTAGGTAACAGGTTTATCTGTATCAAGGAGAGGATAGGGAATTCTGTGAATGTCTGATGGTCCAACAAAATCCCTTACAGTTTCATCATCAAGTATCTCAACATCTTCTATTGAGTGTGATACTATGTAGCCGTCATAATTAACAATTATCGGGAACATGGCTTTTTCAGATATTTTGACTGACATTATAATGTTGTGGTAGGCTTCCTGTGCATTTTCTGAAAATATGGAAATCCAGCCTGTATCCCTTGTTAGCATTGAATCTGCATGATCGCAGTGGATAGAAAGGGGTGCAGATAATGCCCTGTTAACATCAAGCAGAACCATAGGTACTCTCATTCCAGATGCAACATAAAGGTTTTCAACCATGTAGGCAATTCCCGGTCCTGCAGAAGCTGTTATGGTTCTTGCCCCTGCAGCAGCAGCTCCTATACATGTTGCCATCGCTGAGTGTTCCCCATCAACAGCTATCATTTCTGTATCAACTTCACCGTTTGCAACATACTCGGCAAAGAATCCCATAAGTTCTGTCTGTGGAGATATAGGATAAACTGCTGCCACATCAAAATTTATCTGCCTCATAGCTTCTGCGGCAGCCTGATTACCTGTTAAAGCTATTACTTTTGTTTGAGCCATATTTTAAACCTCCGTATTTTTAACCTATTTCTTCTTCAAGCTCTTTAAGCTTTATTTCCATTTCTGGAACCATCTCAAGAGCATCATAAGGACATTCAACAGCACATATACCACACCCTTTACAGTACTCAAAATCTGTCTCAAACCTTTCCTGTGGAGATACAGGTATAGAGTCGTCAGGGCAGAATATCCAGCAGATAAGACAGTGGGTACATTTGTCATAGTTAAGAACAGGTCTGAGCATTCTCCATGAACCTGTATGGTTCACTTTACTGGAGCCTGCCTCTGGAACTATTGATCCGATAGGTATTTGGTGCCATGGTTTAAGTTGATAGCTCATTTATGTAATCCTCCTTTTATTTGGAATTGCAAATTTATATTAAACAGTTAAAATCCAAAACTTTATGAGGTAAAACATTAATCGGCTTTATAAACCTCCTCATATCCCCTTTCGAGAGCCTTAAGGTTCTGGGGAAGCAAAGCTCTCAATTTTGATGAAGCCTCAAAAGCTTCTGTTATTTCCTGCTTTAAGGCATCAAGATCAACAATTCCTGTTGCTTTTGCCACTGCTCCTAAAACAGCTGTATTTGGAATATTTCTGCCAAACTCCTCAAGGGCGATTTTTGAAGCATCAACTATCCACAGCTCGTTGTTTGGAATATCAAGTATCTTTCTTACTTTGTCTGGAGGGAAGTTTGTGTTTACTATAAAAACTGTGTTTTCATCTGTCCCGGATTTTATAATATCTTTTATTGTGAACATAAGCGATGGGTCTGTAATTATAACGATCTCAGGGTGGTCAACAGGGGCTCTTGTATTTATGATATGATCGCTTATTCTGGTGGAAACCTTAACAGGAGTTCCTGATCTTTCAAGTCCAAACTCAGGCATTGCCTGACCGTGTTTACCCCTGATTATCGCAGCGGAAGCAAGCATTTTTGCTGCTGTAACTGTTCCCTGTCCCCCTCTTCCGTGCCAGCGAATTTCTCTCAAATCTTTGCCAGTAGCGGTTGACATTATGATAAACCTCCTATTTTTATAACGGTGTTATATAAATAATAACACATAGGGAAAGATAAAACAAAAAGATTAAAATGGGATTTTAGTGAAATATTATTTTAGAAACGGTTTTATAATTACCTGGTTTTATAGCTCCAAAGTTGAGATCAATTTTTTTACCTGAGATAGTCCTAAGTATTTTCTGGTGTATTCACTATTAGAGTATTTGTAAGTTGTCATAAATTCGCTATCGGTCAATTCTCTTAAATACTCAAGACAGCTATTAAATTCCTCTTTTAGTTTGATCTGTTTTTCTATGGATAGTTCGGGGTCGAAAAATATCTGGATAGGATGGGTTCTGTATGGTTTCTCTGTAATTATACCGTCAACTCCTAAGTCTGTAATAGAGTATAATCCAGCTCTTCCATTACATGATCCAGTGTCTACAGTTCTTATCCATAGAATATTACTTTTTATTTTTTTATATAGATGGTCATTAACATAATATATTTCTTTTTCATATTCTCCCTTAGACTTATTGTATTTGTTGGCATTTAATAAAATAACTTTATTATTTCCTTTATTGTTCAATACTTCATCTTTCATTAGATAAAACGATATGTTTAGATTATTTTTCTTATGATTTCTTACATACTCTTCAAACTCGTTTCCAGCGATATAATTGTAATCTTTTTTTAAGGTTATTATTTTTGTTATAGACCTATTTTTATAAATTTTTGTTGCTGGAAATTCAATTGCATTATAAGATATTTGCTTTTTCTTTTGAAAGAAAAAGATACCTACATTTATACCTGTACTTTCAAAAATTTTATCTTCTATTAAGTAGGCTTTTTTAATAGAGTAATAGGGAAAAAATACTTTTCTTATTTCATTGGAACCTGATTTACCATAAATAAAATTTGTAGGGATTATATATACCATATTTTTAATATTAGCTTTTAAATCATTAAATAAAGCTATTTGATACAAATCCTGTAATTTTTCTCTTCCGTTGGTAAAGTAATCTAAATACTTTTTATACTTATTTTCTGTTTGGTGTTTCTTTATATAACCTATATATAGATAGGGAGGATTTGTGATATGGAACAGCGGTAAGTTTTCTTTTAATAAATTCAAAGGAAAATTTTTTAAATTGTCCCTTTTTTGAATAAATTTTTTTGCTATGTGCAAAGGAATGTTATACTCTTTAACTACTTTATTTATCATGTGTTTAACCATTTCATCCTGAATATCAAATAACCTTATATGTTTTTGAAAAAAGTTTATCCTTTCATTTACTGGAATTTTTTCTAATATTGGAAGTATCAGGTTTCCTTTTCCAGCGTAAAGATCAATCCAGATGTAATTGTACAGTTTGTCTTTGATTTCTGGATATATAAAGCGATGAAAAATATCAACCGGTGTTAGATGTTCCCCGTAGTACCTTTTGTTTTCCTTTGTACTATAAGTGTTTAGCATCTTTTAAATCTTCCAAAAATTTTTTAAATCCTTTTGTATTCACAAAAATATTTTGAGGATTTTTAATCAGGGCTTTTTTGATGTCTTCTTTTTGTTGGTTTAATTTATCAGATAAATTGTTCTGAGTAAAATAATATAGATATAATCCGTCTAAGAAGGATAAATAATGAATATTTTTATTATCTTCTGATTGTCTGATGAAATCTATTAATTCTCCGATCTGCTTATCTTGTGCCCCACCTTTGTTGTGTATGTGCTTTGCTTCCCCTATAATATAGTGGTCCATATATTTGATATAAAAATCTGGTATTTTGTTTTGATGTATATTTCCAAAGTTATATTTTAAACCTAAATCTTTTTTTATTCTTTTCCAATTGGTTTTCTCAATAAATAAAACTTCTGTTTTTAATATATTTTTTACTATATCTCTAATTTTAGGTTTAAATTTTTGACCTTTACTTCTTGAGCTACCACTATCATAAAGAGCTTGGATAGAAATATTTGTATATCCATAACTTTCGTACAGCTTTCTTCTTCTTTCACAATATTTATCCAGAAGTTTCTTCAATAAATCTTCCTGGTTGGGTATTTCTAAAAAGGTTCCAAATTGGGTGTCTAAAGATTTCCAGTAAGCTACAAATTCTGTGTAGTTTATTACCATTTTTTATAGTATTTTCTTTTAGGCAACAATAAGTGGTTATCAGATCTCTTAACTGGTTAACTTTAACCAGGAAGTCTTTATTTTTAACTGGATCAATAATTATTACATCATTTACATAGTATGGATCTGGAAAATCATCAAGGTTTTTTAAAGAATATCTGAAATAATACAATCCTTCTTTTATCATAGATACTCCAAACATATAATCTGTTATTTAAAACTTTAAGTTGTTGATTATAATAGAAATTATTTACAAAATTCAATTAGATTTTTATCACAGTCTTGTTTTATGTTCAAGAGCTTTTGATAAAGTAAAATCGTCGGCGTTTTCAAGAACAGCCCCAAAAGGTAGGCCGTAGCCTATTCTTGATATGGTAATGTCCTTGTTTTTCAGCAGGTTGTATATGTAAGAGGCTGTTGCTTCCCCTTCAACTGTAGGGTTTGTGGCGAGGATTACCTCTTTTACATTATCTTTTTCAATTCTTTCTATGAGGGAAACCATGTTAAGATCTTCTGCTGTTATTTCTTCAAGTGGTGAAAGCCTTCCTCCTAAAACATGATAAAGACCTTTATATTTCCCTGTTTTTTCTATAGCAAATGCGTCAAAACTTTCTTCAACAACACATATTGTTGTCCTATCTCTTTCTTCATCTGAACATACAGGGCAGAGTTCTTCCTCAGTAAAAATTCCACACTCTTTGCAGGGATGAACCTTTTCAAGCATTTCCATAAAGTCCTTTATCAGTTGAAAAGCCTCTCCCCTGGGCATATTTAGTATATTTACAGCAAGTCTCTGTGCAGACTTCTCTCCGTATCCTGGAAGATTTATTATCTCATCTACAACTTTTTTTAATGTCTTAGGAAGAACATTCTCTATCATAGTAATTTATCCAGTCCGGGCATGTTGCCGAGTATTCCGGCAGCCTGTGAAAGTTTCTGGGACATCACTTCCTTTGATCTTGAGTTTGCTTCATTAATGGCAGCGACAAGAAGATCCTGAAGGATTTCCTGATTTTCTTCAGTTAATAGTGTTTTATCTATAAAAACATCTTTTGCTTCTCCAAGACCGTTTACAACGATTTTTACCATTCCTCCTCCAACCTCAACGATTA
>JALVEY010000156.1 GCA_027030485.1 Persephonella sp. | reverse complement strand
TAAACAACAGGAAAGTCTTTTTAAAAACAATTAATGAGGATACTATACCGGATAAATATATTTACCAGCTTTACGATCTTTTATCAGATTACCCGCAAGACAACGAGCTGACTTTTACCGTTTATAAATTTTTTGACAGAAATCCTGAATATCTTGATTATTACAAGTTCTCCAAATCAACAGGTCTCTCAGTTCAGGTTGTAAAAGAGATTTTTAATTCCAGACCAAAGAGGGTTTACTTTCCTTTGGCAAATCAGGAGTATTCAGATATTGCATCAGCTTATGTTTTTAGTCTCAGATCAAAAACTAAAAAATTTTCATTTTCTGAAAAAACAGATCTGAAAAATATCAAAAAACTACTGGAAACAAAAGGAATAAAAAATAATTTCTTTGTTATATTTGATAAAAATTTTACCCAGAAGTCTTATCTTCTTTCTGTAGCATCTGCTTTTTTCCTTCCTGAATATGTTCTGAACAGTTATGCCTTTACAGGTGAGATTAACTCTGAGGGAGAGATATTTGATGTTGGATTTATCAGACAGAAAGAAAAAATAACTAAAGAAAAAGGCTTGAGGCTCATTTCCCCAAAAGATGTGGATCACATAGATGAGATTATTTATTATCTGGGAGATAAACCAATTGATATACCTTTTTTACAACTATCTAATAAGACAGAAGAAGAGGCATTAATATCAATTGAAAAGCTTTCAGAGAAAATTAGAGAAAAAAGCCCATTTTTTGATCTGAAAAAGTTGGAGAAGTTTTTTAACATAAACAGGGAAGATCTTTTACTTATCACCGGTTTTCTTCCACAGATCAGTAAAGAAGATCTAAAAGAAGAGAATGAATGGATTAAAACAATAAAAACCTTTGAAGAAAAACTAAAGAATATTTATTCAAAAATCAGCAGGAAAAAAAGAATACTCCACTTTGCCGGTTCTGTATCTTCTTTGTCTTTTGGAATGGGTATAAAATTCGGGGCAAAAAAGCCTGTGATTATTTATCACTATCAGGCTGATGAATACTTTCCGGTAATAGATCTTTCTGATGATAAGAAAATAAGACAGATAAAACAGGTAAAAAACCAAACCGATCTGCTGGAGGTTAAATATCTAAAGAAAAAAATAGGCTCTGGGGATCTTGCCGTTGCTGTCTGGACAGCAAGCCACAACCCATTTGGCGATGTATTAAAATACTGTGAAAACAAAAGCTGTGATGTTGTTGGAATAAAACTGAAAGACAATCAGGGAAACCTTCCAATTTCCGACAAAAAATTATGGGTGGATATAGTAAATCAGATTTACTCTGTTTTGAATAATTTGAAAAACGAGAGATACCGGAGGTTTCACTTTTTTATCAGTTCACCGGTTGCAGTTTCTTTTGCACTTGGAATGTCTGTTGGGCACTTTATAAACGGGACAGTTTACAACAAAAATAATCAGTATTTTCCTGTCTTTGAGATAGAGGACAGTAGAATTAGAAGTATTTTTTAAAATTTGATTATAAACTCATTATGCATTCCTTCAACTTTTACCTTTATTTTTAATTTGTAATAATCTGCTATCTCTTTAACTATAGCAAGTCCAAGACCGCACCCTTCTGATGTTCTTGATTTGTCCTCTCTATAGAACCTTTCAAAAAGTTTGTTTATGTTTTCCTTGTCTATAATTTTTCCGGTGTTTTTTATTGAAACGGTTTTCTTTTTGATAGTTATTATGATCT
>JALVEY010000155.1 GCA_027030485.1 Persephonella sp. | reverse complement strand
ACTGCTTTAAGGGCAAGGGATACAATAAAGGAAGTCAAAGGAAATAAAGTAATAAAAACATTAAACAGGGAAAACCTTTATATTATTCAGACCCCCCAGACTTTTATTTTTTCAAAACTTTTTGATGCCCACAAAAAAGCAAAAGAAAAGGGTATTTGGGGGACAGATGACTCATATCTTATGGAGATGGAAGGATACAGGATAACCGTAAACGAAGGTTCTACTTTGAACTTCAAGATAACAACAAAGGAGGATATACTGCTGGCAAACTGTTTATTGAGGTCAAAAAGCACTTTATAAAACCGGTAAAAGTAATAAATTTATAATTAAAACTGTTAGGAGGGGTGTTATGGCACAGAATGATGATACAAAAATTGATATGGAGCTTTATTACAAAAGGTTTCTTTCTTTGTTTGAGGAGGTAAAAAAGGATTATCCAAAGTTTGTTGAGTCTTTTATGGGATTTTTTAAAGCAACAGAGGGACCAGGGGCTTTAGATAAAAAAACAAAGGAGCTAATCTCAATAGCCCTTTCTGTAAAATCCCAGTGTCCCTACTGTATAGCATTCCATGTTAAAAATGCCGTAGCAGAAGGGGCAAAAAGGGCTGAGATAATAGAGTCTGCAATGGTTGCTGCTCTTATGGGAGGTGGTCCATGCGTTGCTTACATGAAGTATGTTTTTGATGCGTGTGATCAGTTTGGTGCAAAGTGATCACATAATAGGGTTTTCCTTGTTTATATAGCCCTCAAGATGTGCTGTTGAGTTAAGTAGTTTTATTGAGACCTCAGGATTTGATACCTGTAATATGGATATTCCTGTGTTTGAATGTTTCAGCGACCACAGGTTTTCCATTCCTATACCACATGCGACGCATAATATTCCCTGAACTGAGCCTCCATGTCCAACAACAAGTATATTTTTTTCTTCAAGCTTTAAAAGATCCTGATAAAAAGATCTTATTCTTTCCTCAAACTTTTTCATATCTTCCTGAGATGGAAGGGGACATGCTACAGGGTTTTGAAGCCATCTTTGGAAGGTTTCGTAATCTGTTTTAAAAATCTGCTCGTAGCTTCTGCCTTCCCACTGACCAAAGCTCATCTCCCTTATCCTGCTGTCTTTTTCTACCGGAAGATCCAGAACATCTCCGATTATCACAGCTGTTCTGTAAGCTCTTCTCAGGTCTGAGCTGATTATTTTCTGTATGCTGAACTGCTTCAGATATTCAGCTGTAAGCCTTGCCTGAACTATACCAGCAGGGGTAAGATCGGTGTCAATATGTCCCTGCACTATTCTTTTTGCGTTGTATTCACTTTCTCCGTGCCTTACCAGAATTATATTTTTCATTTTATCCTTATCATCACAGGTATTTCTTTACAGTCGTTGAATTTTACGCAGTGGATACATTCTGTCCATACCTTCTGGGGAAACTCTGATTTGTCAACAACCTCAAATCCAAGTTTTTGGAAAAATTCAGGAAGGTATGTAAGTGCGAAAACCTTTTCTACACCTAACTGTTTTGCTTCTTTTAGACAGTGCTTAACTATTTTTTTTCCTATTCCTTTATGCTGGTACGGGGGTAGAACTGCTAAGGATTTTATCTCTGCAAGATCTTCCCAGAATACATGCAGAGAACCTATTCCAACAATCTCCCCATTTTCCTCATAAACAAAAAAATCCCTTATGTTTTCGTATATGCTGTTTAGGCTTCTGGGCAGTAGAACACCCTGAATGGCAAAGGTCTGGAGTATATTGAAAATTTTTTCCCCATCTTTTACTGTTGCTTTTCTTATCAATTAGACTTCCTTCTAAATTTTTTCTGTTTTAATCTTTTTTCAAAGTCTTTTATAGCTATCTTGAAAACATCATCTATGTGGTCAACAAATATAAGGTTTATATCTTTTCTCGCAAAAGGTGGAAGATCTTCCATCACCTCATCTTTGTTATCCTGTGGAAGTAGTACATCTTTTATACCTGCCCTTTTTGCTGCCAATATCTTTTCTTTTAGACCGCCTACAGGAAGAATCTTTCCTCTCAATGTAATCTCACCGGTCATAGCAACATCAGCCCTTACAGGAAGCTGTGTAAACAGTGAGCAGATGGCTGTTGCTATAGATATACCTGCTGAGGGACCATCTTTTGGTATTGCTCCGGCAGGTACGTGAACATGGACGTCATATTTCTGGAAATCTTTTGGATCTATTTTGTACTCTTCAGCCTTTGATTTTACGTAAGAAAGGGCTGTCATCGCAGACTCTTTCATAACATCACCAAGAGAACCTGTAAGTATGAGCTGTCCCTTTCCGGGCATTCTTGTAGCTTCTATTTTCAGTATTTCTCCCCCAATCTCTGTCCATGCAAGACCTGTAACAACTCCTATCTCGTCCTCTTTTTCCTTTTCAGGCATGTAAAGGGGAGCTCCAAGGAACTTTTTAACAAGAGATTTTGTTATTCTGTATTTTTTCTTTTTTCCTGTTATGGCTATTTCCTTGGCTATTTTTCTTAGAACAGCGTTTATCTGCCTTTCTAAACTTCTTACACCTGCTTCCCTTGTGTAGTGTCTTATCAGGAATTTCAGCCCTGCATCTGTAAATTCTACATATCTGGATTTCAGTCCTGTTTCTTTAAGCTGTCTTGGTATCAGGTAGTTTTTTGCTATATGGAGTTTTTCTTCCTCCGAGTATCCGGGAATTCTGATAACTTCCATTCTGTCCAGTAAAGGTCTTGGTATTGTATCTATCCTGTTTGCTGTGCATATAAATATCACTTCAGAAAGATCAAAAGGAACTCCAAGGTAATGGTCTGTAAACTCCCTGTTCTGTTCAGGATCAAGTACCTCAAGAAGTGCAGATGCAGGATCTCCTCTAAAGTCTGAGGCCAGTTTATCAACCTCATCAAGCATAAATACAGGATTTTTTGTTCCAGCCTGTTTTATACCCTGTATGATCCTTCCGGGGAGTGCCCCAACATAAGTTCTCCTGTGTCCTCTTATCTCTGCCTCATCTCTGACGCCTCCGAGGGACTGCCTTACAAATTTTCTTCCAAGTGCTCTTGCTATTGATTTTCCCAGAGATGTTTTACCAACCCCTGGAGGTCCAACAAAACAGAGTATAGGTCCTTTTATGCTTTTTTCTTTTTTTAGCTTCTGGACAGCGAGGTACTCAAGTATCCTTTCTTTTACTTTCTCTAAGTCGTAATGATCCTCATCAAGAACCTTTTTTGCCCTTTTGAGATCGAGTTTGTCTTTTGTCCTTTTGTTCCACGGTAATTCCACAAGCCAGTCAAGGTAAGTTCTTATAACTCCTGCTTCTGCAGAGTCCGGATGCATCTTTTCAAGTCTTTTCAGCTGTTTTTCCGCCTCTTTTTTTACCTCTTCAGGCATCTGGGCTTCTTCTATCTTTTTCCGGTACTGTTCTATCTCTTCCTGTCTTTCATCTTTTTCTCCAAGCTCCTCCTGTATGGCCTTTATCTGCTGTCTTAAAAAGTACTCCCTCTGGTCTTTTTCCATAGATTCCCTTGCTGCTGTTCTTATCTTGTGCTGTATCTCTAAAAGTCCAACCTCTTTGAGAAGAAGGTCGTGAACCTTTCTGAGCCTTTCTAATGGGTCTGTGATCTCAAGTATTTTCTGTGCCTCGTCTGATTTTATGTCAAGGATTGATGCGACAAGATCAGCAAGTTTTCCAGGCTCTTCAACAGATTTTATTATGTCAAGAAGATCTGGTATTATCTGCTTTCCAAGTCCAACAGCTTTATCTATAAGATCCCTAATTGAGTGTTTCAGGGCTTCAACCTCAATATTTTCTCCGTAGCCTTCTTTTTCTTCAAAAACAGAAATTCTTACTTTGTAAAGATCTGCCTCTTTTCTAAGCTCCTCTATCTTTCCCCTTGAAACACCCTGAACCAGAATTTTTATTCTGTCGTCATCAAGCCTCATCATTCTGAGAATTGTTGCAACAGTTCCTATCTGGTAAAGGTCATCTCCTCCAGGTTCCTCTATGTCTTTGTCCTTCTGGAGTGATAGGAATATATACCTGTCGTAATTTTCAATAGCCTCTTCTATAGCTTTTATTGAAAAGGATCTTCCAACGAATATGGGAAACACCATGTATGGGAATATAACAAGATCCCTTACTGGAAGAAGTGGAAGTTCCTCCGGAATAGGTATCTCTAACTGTTCGTCCTCAAACGGCTGAAGCATTCTTACCTCCTGATTATTATTGTGGTGGTTGAGTAGTATATTTTTCCTTTGGATTTGGGTATATGTATCGTTAATACGCCATTTTTTAATCTGGCTGTTGCTTTTGACAGATCCACACCTGTTTTAAAATAAATCTTTCTGTTAAACTTTCCTGAAAATCTTTCCATAAGCAAATAATTCCCTGCACAGATCGGTCTTTTGATCCCGCTTATCTGTATGTAGTTGTCGTATCCTTTTATCTCAACATCTTCCGGTTCAACCCCCGGCAGATCAACTATTACCGTAAATCTGTCAGCTTCCTCAATAATATCCACAGGTGGTTTTACAACATTTAAAGCAGGCATCTGGAGACCTCAGACATTTATTAAATTGATTATACCTTATTATCAGATATAAAATCCTCAAATTTTTTGCCTTTTTTTATGTAATGGAGGATCTTTTTATCTTTTTTAGAAAGATCTGCTTTTTTTAAAAGATCAGGTCTTTTTTTGTATGTGTTTTCTATCTGTTTCCATCTCCTCCAAAGCTCAATAAGTTTGTGGTTTCCTGATCTTAAAATCTGTGGAACCTCCATTCCTTTAAAAACAGGAGGTCTTGTGTAGTTGGGATACCCTACAAGACCGTCTGAAAAAGAGTCAACCCTGAGGCTGTCTTCATCACCTACAACACCTGGTATGAGCCTTATGACAGCGTCCATTATGACTAATGCTGCAGGTTCTCCACCGGATAAAACAAAATCACCTATAGATACCTCCTGATCAACTATCGCTTTTACCCTTTCATCAACACCTTCATATCTTCCGCATATAATCATGATCTTGTCCTTCTCCGACAGTTCTTGGGCAAATTTCTGGTCAAACCTTCTGCCCCAAGGCTCAGTGATCAGGACATAAGGTCTTTTTTCTTTTGATATTTCCTCGTAAGCCCTGAAGATAGGTTCAGGTTTTAAAAGCATTCCAGGACCACCGCCGTAAACAACATCATCAACGGTTTTGTGTTTGTCTGTTGTATAGTCCCTGAGATTGACAGTGTTTAGATAGACTAACCCTTTTTTTACTGCCTTTGAGACTATACCTGTATTTGCAAATCCTTCAAAAAATTCAGGAAATATTGTTAGAATGTGGAATTTTTTCATTTTTATCTAAGCTATTTTTTATTACCGGTGGCTTCCGATAAGCCGGATTCTGTTTATGCAGCCATTTATCTCAGCTCCCTACCCGCGGAGGTAAGCCTGACGGTTGTCGGGCGGGCAACCCTCTGACCTCCGCCTATTTGGGATTGCTCCGGAAGGGGGTTGCCTAGCCTGATGGCTCACGCCACCAGCTGGTGGGCTCTTACCCCACCGTTTCACCTTTACCTGTCCGGATAAACCCTTTCGGCGAACACGCCTACTTTAAGGTTTATCGGGACAGGCAGTCTTTTCTCTGTGGCCCTTCCGCAGGGTTACCCCTGCCTGCCTTTCGGCAGCTTCCTGCCCTGTGGAGTCCGGACTTTCCTCCCTATAAAGGGCGGCTGCTTCGGAAACCACCGGCGAAGATATTATAATACCTTTGTTAAATTTTGCAATCGGGGATTACAGATGTATAATTTAAGAAAAAACGGAGGAATCATGTTAAGGTTTGTATTTCCTATAATATTAATGCTTTTTGTCTCTTTTACTTCCTATGCTGAGGAAAAGATCGTTTATGTTGACATTCAGAAAGTTGTTACATCATCAAAGGCAGGTATATCTGCACAGGCTGAGCTTGAATCTCAGGCAAAAAAGTTTAAAGAAGAGATAGAGAAAAAGCAGAAGGCTGGTGAACCTCAAGCTCAAATACAGGCTTTTGCAGAAGAAAAGCAGAAAGAGCTCATGGAAAAGAGGCAGGAGATTGCCGAAAAGTTCATGAAAACATTACAGAAAGCCATAACAGAATATTCAAAATCTAAGGGGTACAAGCTTGTTCTGGATAAAAACAGCCTTCTTTACGGAAAGCCTGAGCTTGATGTTACAGATGACTTTCTGAAATTTTTTGATGAGAAGTACAGCGTCATAAAATAATGATAGCTCTTTTAACAGATTTTGGACTGGACGATGGTTTTGTTGGTGCTGTTAAAGGGGTTATAAAATCTGTTAATCCCAATGTGGATATTATAGATATCTCTCATGGGGTTAGCCCCTTTGATGTTTTAGAAGGGGCCGTTATTCTTAAAGCTGTTTACGATTACTTCCCTGAAGGCACAATTTTTATGTGTGTTGTTGATCCCGGGGTCGGAACAGAAAGAAAACCTATTGTAGTAAAAACAGAAAAATATATTTTTGTAGCACCTGATAACGGTCTTCTAACTCTTGCTCTTAAAAACCAGAAAATAGAAAAAATAATCCATATAACAAATCAGAAATATATGCTAAAAAGGGATACAGAAACATTCCACGGAAGAGATATATTCGCTCCTGTTTCTGCATACCTGTCTAAAGGGGAAGCTCTGGAAAATTTCGGTGTTGAGATTGAGAGCTATAAAAAAATAGACTTTCCGGAAGTTTATGTTGAAAACGGATACATGGTAGGTCAGATAATAAAGTTTGACAGGTTCGGAAACGGTATTACAAATCTGGAAGTTATTCCTGATTTTGAGGAAATTGTAATCAGAGACTTTAGTATTAAAAAAATATGCCGAACTTTTTTAGAAGGGAGCAGAGATAAGCCCAATATTATTAAAGGTAGTTTTGGTTTTTATGAGGTATTTCTCCCTGAGGGGAGTGCAAAAGATGTTTTTAGTCTAAAAATTGGGGAGAAAGTAAGAATAAAGCTAAAGAGGTGAGGGATGTTTATAATAAGATGTTCAAACTGTGGGTTTGAGATAACAGATGAAAAACAGGTAAGGCTTTACGGCGGTGTTGACCTTGCAGTGAAGGTTGTAAGTATTCCGGGATCCCCGGTAGAGAAAAGAAGACAGATATCAAACCTTTTTAATCAATATAAAGTTCCCTGTCCAAAATGTAAAAAGA
>JALVEY010000154.1 GCA_027030485.1 Persephonella sp. | reverse complement strand
TTAGCTGTTTTTTGTCCGGCAGTTTTAATATCCTGTCCCACAGCTTTCCTTTCACATAAATGGTCGCAAGAAGTTTCTCAAGCTGATTTCTCTCATACCCTTTGGTAAAAGGAATGAAAAACTCAACCACCTCAGCTTTTTTTACAGGATCATTCTCAAAAAGTTTCATACCAAGGGTAAAAATCTCCTTTGCTGTGTCTGGAGATATTTTTTCCCCCCGAATGTAAGATAGATACCTTAAAAAACCTTTTTTGTCTTCGCTGTTGTATAGGGAGTGGAACATTACCTTGATTACTTTTTCCCTGTAAGGATCATCAGGGGAAGCCTTTTCAAGGTATTCTTCACATTTTTTTACTGCCATGTTGTAAACCTTATCCTGATAAAGACCCTGTATTACTTTAAGAAGTGTGTCTCTCTGTTGCTCACTGAAAGCAAAAGATATTGAGAAATTAAGTAAAAATATTAAGAAATACTTTTTCATACATCTATTATATCAGAATACAAGTTTTACTTTAAAATACAAGTTTTACTTTAAAAATCACTTCTTTTTCTTCTCCTTTCTTTAACTTTATTCTTTTCATAATTGATCCACCGGCTTTTCTAAATAAAGACCCATTGGTCGGTGAATTCCATATAACATTAACAACAATAAAATACTCTCCTTCTGGCAAATCTTTAAAAAGGAAATTTCCATTTTCATCACATTTTGTTATTTTCATTAAGGAATAATAAATTGATCTGTCTGGTATAAACTTTATTTCACCTTCTTCAACTTTACGGAAACCCTCTTCTGTACTTTTGTAAAGCCATAGCATCCTTTCTTTTGAATATTCAGAAACCGGAATAAGTTTTACTTCCTGATTTTTACAGGTAATTCTCCCGTTATCTGAGTCTATGTATACTTTACCTTTTATCACCCCATCACCTTTTTTCAAAAACCATTTCAACTCGTATAAATATAAATCAGTAGTTAGTCTAATTTCTTTATTAGACGATGAACATCCTGTAAAAAAAATTATTAAAATCAGGAAAAAAATCTTTGATCGCAATTTATTCCCCTTTTAATATTTTAATATTTACTTATTAATTTTATATTATCAGATTATAGTTATAAAGGGTTTTTTTTATTTAACTTGAAATTCGCATTCAATCACATAAAGCTTGTAAATCCTTGGGTTTTTAATTTGTAAAGCATCTGCAGGAGTTTTTGAACTGTATGTGGATATAGGGTTTTTACTTTTATTTCTCTTTCTCCTAAGCTTACTTTCAGAATTTTACCGTAAATGATCGGAACTTCCTGAATCTTTTGGGGAAGCTCATCTATCAAATTTACAGAACTGGTTTTATTTTCATTATCCTGTTTTTCTTTACTTTCTGGGTTCAGTTCTAAAATCCTCAAAAATTCAATAATAGGTTTTTCAAGCCTTTGTCTTGTTTCATGGAACTTTGGAAGGACTTTCATCTTTATAGCCAGATCAAAAGCTTCATCTGATTTTTCAAATTTGAGTTGTGAGTTCTGGCAGTTATAAAGAAATATAATAATTTCATCAAAAACACGGTACCCAAAATGAAGATCGTATCTTCTGAGAACCTTGTTTATATTTTCCAGTTTTTCAACAATATTTTTGTTATTTGTTGAAAATTCTTTTATAGAAAAATTTTTGCTTTCTAAAACCCATTCTGACTCACCTTCGGTTCACCTAATTCAAAGAATTAGTAGCAATGGGATACAGAAAGCACGGCGTAAGCCGTAAAAACCCTTTAAGCGTTTAATTTTTCATTTTTTCTTAAAAGGCTTGCTTTCTTCGTTAAATTACCACACCATAATACTATGGTTGAAATAAAGAGCAATAAGCATTCTAAATGGCAGACAGCTTACCATATAGTCTGGATACAAAAATATAGAAAACCTGCCATATACATTTGTTTGTATCAGCTCCACCTAAATATGCACCTGCAACTTTAGTTAAGCTATTTAAAGGAATAACTGCAAGGAAACTGTTTAAAGAGTTCCCGGAACTCAAAAAGCAGTTTAGGAAAGGTCATCTATGGACACCATCTTACTACTTAGTGGAGAAAATACATAATTCTCTACCATAAAAATATTAAGAAAAACAGTATTCCTACAATTATTCTGTAAATTCCAAATGGAATGAAGGTATGTTTTTTAATAAAACCAAGCAGGAATTTTATGGATATAACCGCAAATATAAATGCTGTGATAAATCCTGTGGCTAACGTTATCCAGTTTTCAGGCTGAAAATGTTTGTAGTTTTTGAATATATCGTATCCTGTAGCGACAAACATGGTCGGCACTGCAAGTAAAAAGGAAAACTCTGCAGCTGTTTTTCTGTCAAAGCCGAGCAGGAGACCGCCTATGATAGTTGCCCCTGATCTTGAAGTTCCCGGGATCATTGATAGAGATTGGAATACGCCAATAAAGAAAGCTTTCAGATATGGGATTTCTTCCAGACTTTTTATGTTGTGCTCTTTTTTTGTATAAAACTTTTCAATCAGTATAAATATCACACCTCCTAAAATCAGCATAAATGCAACCACATAAGGACTAAAAAGTGATTTTATTATCTTGTAAAGTAAAAAACCTAAAACCCCTGTTGGTATGAAAGCAACGATAAGCTTTTTCCACAGATCAATATCCTTAAAAATCCTGTCTCTGTATAAGAAAACAACAGCAAGAATAGAGCCAAGCTGGATTGCAACCTCAAATGTTTTGTGGGCTGTAGTCTGCTGTATACCCATAATATGGGATACAAGGATAAGATGTCCTGTTGATGAGATAGGCAGAAACTCTGTAATACCTTCTACTATCCCAAGAATGATTGATTCTAATATTCCCAAGCTTTACCCCTTTTTGAAAATTTTAACATTTTCAGGAGTAAAGCTCATCTGACAGTCTGAAGTTAACAGCCTCAATAATGTGTTTCAGTTTAACAATGTCTGAGCCTTCAAGGTCTGCTATTGTTCTTGATACTTTCAGTATTCTGTGGTATCCCCTTGCTGAAATGCTGTATTTTTTCGCCGCTGTGTTTAATGCGTTCTCTGCTGAATTTTCAAGTTTTACAAACCTTTCTATCATTGACGGGGTCATCTCGCTGTTGAATGTTATAGGGATTTCCTTAAACCTTTTTTTCTGTATTTCCACAGCCTTTATAACCCTTTCCCTGATATGCTCTGATTTTTCTCCGCTGCTCATTTTTGAAAGATCCTCAGGGGATACACTGCTTACATAACTTACAAGATCTATCCTGTCTATTATAGGTCCGGACAGCTTGTTTCTGTATCTTTTTATTTCTGCATTACTGCATCTGCATTCCTTAGAAGGATCATTTTTGTATCCGCAGGGACAGGGATTGGCAGCTGCTATCAACTGGAACTTTGCAGGAAACCTGTATCTCCCTGTTGCCCTTGATATGACCACCTCCCTGTCTTCCATAGGCTGTCTTAAAACCTCAAGGGACGATCTTTTGAATTCAGGAAACTCATCAAGAAAAAGAACCCCGTTATGTGCAAGTGATACTTCTCCCGGTTTTGGGAAACTGCCTCCCCCGATCAGCGCAACATCAGAAATTGTGTGGTGTGGATTTCTGTATGGTCTTGATCTTACGATGAAATCATCTAATATTCCTGCTACGCTGTGTATTTTCGTTGTTTGGAGTGCTTCCTCAAAACTCATAGGGGGAAGAATTGAAGGCAAAGCTTTAGCCATCATAGATTTACCTGATCCTGGAGAGCCGACCATCAGAACATTATGAAATCCTGCTGCGGCTATCTCAAGACATCTTTTTGTTGTGTACTGACCCTTTATCTCGGAAAAATCTGGATATTTTTTATAATCAGAGGAAAACAGATCTATTTTCTGAGAAACCGGTTTTTTTACCAGATCCCCATTTAAAAAATTTATTATCTCTCTCAGTGTTGAAAATCCGTAAACATTAATTTCTTTTACGAGAGATGCCTCTGAAGAATTTTCTTCAGGAATGATAAGGTTTTTTACTCCAAAATTTTTTAGACCGTAGGCTATAGGTAGAGCTCCTTTTATTCTTCTTAGAGAGCCGTCAAGGGCTAACTCTCCAACAAATGCAAACTCTTTAAGCTTTTCTTCATTAAACAAACCTGCTGATCCTAATATCCCTACAGCAATAGGAAGATCGTAGAGGGTTCCCTGTTTTGGTATATCTGCAGGGGCAAGGTTTACAGTTATTTTTCTCAAAGGAAAAGAAAATCCGCTGTTTACTACAGCAGACTTTACCCTTTCTTTGCTTTCCTTCACAGCTGTATCAGGAAGGCCGACGGTTATGAACTGGGGAAGACCCTGTGATATATTAACCTCAACATCAACTTTGTATCCGTCAATACCCAAAACACCCCCGCTTTTAACGGTGCAGAGCATACCCTCCCCCTTATCTAAATTAAGGTTTATCTTTATTCCAGGCTGTAAACCCTAATGTTGTCAAAGTTTATTTCATCTATGGTTCTTCCAAAACATATATACCCCGGTGCGTCCATTCCAGGATCATTATCGTTTATGTCAATGAAAAGTCTGCCGTTACCATACACTTTCAAATTAGAACCGTTTGCTATTATTTTTATGTGGGTCCAGTTGTTAACAGGTTTAACCCCTCTAACCTCTACACTGGCCACATCAATAGATGTGTTTCCTGCCACCTTTTTTATTGAATATTTTCCACATAATGATGTGTAAACTTTGTAAGTTATAACGGGATTTTCTCTTGTTCTTATTGAAATTACTCCTGTTGCACAACCTGCTGATCCGGTAAAGTCTGCTTCAAGTATAAAATCTTTTACTTTAAGATTTTTATTACAAATCTTACCTCCTCCTTTTAAAACCACAGCTTTTGTTATTTTTTTGTTCATATCTACAACTGTTACGACACTGGCATTATTCCCTGTAAATTGACCTATAGGAGGTGTCTGTCCGATACCGTAGCTCTCAAAATCTTCAGAAAAAATTAATTTACCCTGTGGTTCCTGCTGTGTTTTTGGAGCTTGAGTTGTCTGTGTTGCAGGTTTTGCTGTTGAAACCTGTTCTGTTTTAGGCTGTGTTGTTTGACCTCCTTTATACCTGTAGTAATCTTCCGGAACATACTTTTCTATAGCCTTCACAGCGTTGTCAATCAGAACCATAACAGCTTTTTCCATAGGTGTATTTTTATAAACTTCTAATCCGCCAGCTAATGGAACTGTTCCTAAAATTCCCAGCCCTAAACCTCCCACATTAAAGCTTGATGCCTTTCCTTCAACTCTTGTTGAGTTTATTATTCTCCCTGTCCTTACATCTATAAATCTCAAAGTAAGAGCTATATAAGCATCCTCTTTCCCGACTTTAACACCACCTAAAAAAGGTATCTTTGGTATGAGACCACCTAAACCTCCCTTTACACCTCCTGCATTAGGTTCAAAGGCAATTATTGAACCAACAACAAGTATGTCAGCACCCTCCATCATTCCTACCTGAGGTGCTTTCTCAGGCTGAACAAGACCTGATTGACCAAGCTCAAGCTCTTTTTTTATCTCCTCAAGACCTTCTCCTCTTTCAAGGACGATAAATTTTCCAGTTCTTACAAGTGCATCAACGATCATATCTCTTATACCGCTTCCTATTTGCCCACTACACTTTGCTGCTTTACACTTAAAACTTGCAACAGCTATTCTTGCCTTTGGTCCTTCATACCTAACAGCCTCACTAAAACTTTGCTCTGTTGTTTGAACAGATGTTGTTGAAACACCTGCTCCACAGCTAGATAAGTATATACCTATCATTGTGAGCAGAACTACGAAAAAACCCCCTTTCCATCTCTTGTTCATCTATTATTCCTCCACTGTTATGTTTTTAAATAATTTATTTCAAACCATTAGAATAATCAAGAAATTATATATATTTGATTAGTCAAACAAAGGTTTATAGTTTTATAATAAGGTTAAAAACTTTATTTGGGTGGAAATTTGCTGAAAATACTGATTGTTTTGATTTTGATGTCTTATTTTATTTCCTCAATAGGTTTCTGGGTCTATCTGTTTACCAAGAAAGATGCAGGAAAAAAGTTCGGTTTTAGTTTCTACGGCATCGGTTTTCTTCTTCAGCTTGCATACATCGGAATAAAGGATTATCAGGCAAAAAGTTTTGCTATGGCTACAGAAAGGGAACTACCCTTCTTCCTTGCTTTCTCTATCGCTATTGTATTTTTTGGTTTATCGTGGAAATATAAAAAACAGCTGAGGGATTTTGGTTCTCTGTTTGCTCCTATAAATGTTTTTCTGGTTGCCTTAACACTTCCCTATTACGGTGAAATAACGTCTCAATATGAGAATGCCTGGTTTTACGCCCATGTTATACTTTCTATGATGTCTTACGCTTTCATAATAGCCGGATCATTAGTAGCTCTTGTTTATATTCTGACCCAGAGAGATCTGAAGAGGAAAAAGTTAGATTCTTTCCTGGTTTCAAAATTTTCCTCTTCCTTAATGCTTTTGCAGGATATTGAGTACAAATCAAATGTTATAGCTTTTGTTATGCTTTCTCTTGCTCTAATTGCGTCATCTGTGTGGTCCAGTGTTTATCTTGGAAAACACTGGATATGGGACCCAAAACAGATAGCCCTGTCTCTTTTATGGGTGTATTACGGGTTTATAATACACATTATGGTTGTGAAACATGAAAAAGGAAAAAAAGCCTCGTATCTAACTGTTCTGGGAGGCTTATTTGCATTTGTTATATACTGGTTTATAAAACACCCTAACTACTGAGGAATTCAGAAACCTTAAAGATAGGATAAAAATCAAAACCTTCTTTTTTTATGTTTTCCTCTCCACCTTCTTCCCTGTCAACGATAGCAATAATTCCCAGTATCTCAAGACCGAAATCCTTAGCAACCTTTGCCGCTTTTAGGGAAGACCCTGCTGTGGTTACCACATCTTCCACAATAAAAACCCTTTCTCCCGGCTTAACATTTCCCTCAATCTGTTTTCCTGTCCCATGTCCTTTAGGTTCTTTTCTAACAACAAAAGGTTTGATCGGATTTTGGTTAAGGTATGATACTATAGCTGTTGCATAGGAGATAGGGTCTGCCCCGAGTGTAAGACCGCCAACCCCGTCTGGATTTTTGTCTTTTATCATTTCAAAAATGAGATTACCTATTATGTACCCCCCTTCAGGATCAAGGGTGATTGTTCTAAGATCCATGTAATATCTGCTCATCTTTCCTGATGAAAGTTTGAACAC
>JALVEY010000153.1 GCA_027030485.1 Persephonella sp. | reverse complement strand
CTGAGAAAAGTTTTTCTGTTTTGTACGGGTGAAGAGATATAACTGTAAGCAGAACTACAAGAACAAGCATCAAAAAGGGAATGTATTTGGTTATGTATCTTGCAGGTCTGCCGAAAAGCTCAATGTGGGGAAAAAAGGCTGTTTTTGGGCTTTTGTAGGTTATAGAACACAGTATAACGCATATAAAGGTAAGTATCCCCGGAATTAAAAAATATATGTATTTAAATTCCACCATAATTTCTTCTCATGTACTCCATAAATTTTGATATAAGTTCTAAAGTTTCTCTGTCAAAACTTTCCACCTCTTTTCTGTATTTGAATTTTTCAAGTCTTTTTAGAAGCTGTTTGTTGTAAGGGGTGTCGTATCTGCGTATAAGGTATGTTAATGTGTAGGCTGTCTCTTTTGTATTGGAAGGATCAATCCTGACCTTTTCTTTTTTTGGGAATTTAGGCTTTAAGGTTTTTATTTTTTTCAGAGCGTTAAATGTGGTTATCACCAAAAGTAAAATTAACACGCCGGCAGTAAAAGGGACAAAAAACTCCCCTAACTTATACTCAAGTGGATATGTATCAAACAAACTCAGGATCTTTTCCATACTCAAAAGTTAATCCTGATTTAGGTTGATGACAATGACGCTGATCAAAACATTATGAGGACTTTCATATATATGCTTTGGGCAGTAGTTTAAAATTAAAACAAAAAAGGAGAGTTAAGATGCCTGTAGTGAGCTCAGATCAGGAAATTAAAAAAATTTTAAAAACACAAAAAAGGGTTGCTGTTGTAGGAATATCATCTGATCCATCAAGACCTTCTTATTTCGTGTCTGAGGTTCTTCAGAGATACGGTTTTAAACTTTATTTTGTAAATCCAAAATATGCAGGTCAGGAGATACTTGGAGAGAAGGTTTACAGATCTATTCTTGATATACCAGATGAGATAGATATTGTTGATATTTTTAGAAGACCTGTTGATGTCCCACCTGTTGCAGAGGAAGCCCAGAAAAAAGGTTTTAAAACTTTCTGGTTTCAGCCGGGGACTGTGAATGAAGATGTGGTGAAAGAGCTTTCACAAAAAGGTTATAATGTTATCACAGATAAATGTATGAAAGTTGAAGCTATGAGGCTTCTGGAGGAATAAGGTGATAAAGTTTGTAAAGTTTTTTGGAATTACAATGTTCTTTATACTCCTTATGGTTTTGGCTACCATGTACCTGAGTATTTTTAAAGGGGAAGGGCTTGTCAGACCTGTCGCTGTGGTATTTTATACCATCATCTTTATCGGGTATGCATTAACACTCAGATATGTCTGGCATAAAGAAATCCAGATAGAGATTCAGCAGGCAAGAATGGAAGCAGAACTTGCAAAACAGGAGGCTGAAAAACATAAAGAAGAACTTGAAAAAATTAAAAAAGAGTTTGAAGAGTTCAAAAGAAAGATACAAGGTGAAGAAGCATGAGCATAGACAGGGAAAAATTAAAAAAATCTATCAGACTTTTTCTTGAGGCTATAGGTGAAGATCCTGATAGAGAAGGGCTGAAGGACACACCCGACAGAATAGTAAGGTTGTGGGAGGAGTTTAAGTCTCACGAAAACTTTAATATGACAATATTTGAGGATATAGGTGAGTATGATGAGATGGTTGTTGTGAAAGACATACAGTTTTATTCCCTTTGCGAACATCACCTTCTTCCTTTTTTTGGAAAAGCCCATATAGCCTATATCCCGAACAAAAAAGTTTGCGGACTTTCAAAGCTTGTAAG
>JALVEY010000152.1 GCA_027030485.1 Persephonella sp. | reverse complement strand
TTTCAGGGCAAATTCATAACCTTTGAACTTTTTATACATTTCTTCTGGAGTGGTAAAATGAAGACCGCCAACCTTAAAAGCTCTTCCCTTTTCTTTCAGCTGTTTGAGGGTTAGTTTCATCTGGAGTGCTTTTATTATGTCGTGGGCTTTCTGGTCTTCAGGATTCAGATAGTGGGAGTCATTAGTTGCGACTATTTTCACACCAAGTTTTTCAGCAAGTTTAATTATCCCTTTGTTCGCCTCTTCCTGCTCCGGCAGACCGTTTATCTGTATCTCAAAATACAGATCATCTCCAAATATATCCTTCAATCTTTTTGCCTGCTCGTAAGCCTCATCAAACCTCCCCTGTGATAAAAGCTGTGGAACAAACCCTTTAAGACATGCTGTCTGGCATATAAGACCTTCATGGTATTTTTCAAGAAGTTCCCAGTCTATCCTTGGTTTGTAATAAAAACCTTCTGTATATGCAAGAGAAGACAGTTTCATCAGGTTTTTAAAACCGGTTTTATCTTTTGCATGGAGAATGAGGTGATAGTTCCTGTCTGAAAGTATGTCGTCAGAACCTTTTCCTTTCTTTTCAAATCTATTTGAGGTAAAGTAAGCCTCCATCCCTATAATCGGCTTTATTCCGACTTTTTTCATCTCCTGATAAAACTGAACTGCACCAAATATATTCCCGTGATCTGTCATACCTACAGCTTTATAGCCGTATTCAGCAGCTCTTTTTGCAAGATCAGGAATTTTTATAGCCCCATCAAGAAGTGAGTAGTGTGTGTGGAGGTGAAGGTGAACAAAGTCCTTTGACATTTTCCTAACCTCTTTTTATTGTGTGGGCAAATAAATCTATAAAAAATTTTCGTTTAAATCAATATTGATATTTAGGTTTATTTTGGATATACTTCATCTTAATTTGTCAAAAATTAGATATTTTTATTTTCTGAATGTATTTTAAAGGTGTGTAGATTTTTCCTTTATAAGCCTTTTTGCCCTTTCTATGAAGTCCTCTATGCCCATAACCCCTATATTTCCTTTTTTCTTAGTTCTAACTGAGACAGAACCTGTCTGCTGTTCTTTATCTCCAACTATAAGCATGTATGGTATTTTTTGAAGCTCTGCATCTCTTATCTTTTTGTTCATTCTTTCGCTTCTTTCATCTACCTCAACCCTGAGCCCGGCCTCTTTTAATCTTTTCTCCACCTCCCTTGCGTATTCTATGTGTGGATCAGCAACAGGAATTATTTTAGCCTGAACCGGTGAGAGCCATAATGGAAGAAGTCCTGCATAATGCTCTAAAAGAACACCTATAAACCTTTCTATAGATCCAAAAATAGCCCTGTGGATCATATACGGTCTGTGTCTGCTGTTGTCTTCCCCTATGTAATACATATCAAATCTTTCAGGAAGATTAAAATCAAACTGCACAGTTGAACACTGCCACATCCTTCCTATGGCGTCTTTTATCTTTACATCTATCTTCGGTCCATAAAAAGCTCCGCCTCCTTCATCTATTTCATAATCAAGACCTACACTCTCAATAGCTTTTCTCAGGGAGTCTGTTGCCACTTCCCACATTCTGTCGTCTCCAACAGACTTTTCAGGTCTTGTTGAGAGAAATACCTGAAATTCCTCAAAACCGTAGCTTCTAAGTGTATGGAGAACAAGCTCAAGAACCCCTTTTATCTCCTGCTCTACCTGATCCTCCCTGCAGATTATGTGGGCATCGTCCTGTGTAAATCCCCTGACCCTCATAAGACCGTGCAGAACACCGCTTC
>JALVEY010000151.1 GCA_027030485.1 Persephonella sp. | reverse complement strand
CCTTAACACTCTGTATGGAAAACAAACTTCCTATAGTTGTCTTTAACATAAAGAAAAAAGGAAACATAATGAAAATCCTTCTTGGAGAGCCTATAGGCTCAAAGGTAGTCTAAACCTATCAGCATAACAGTTAAAGTATAAGATTTAATGTCAAGGACTTTTACGATCCTACAGTGAATAATTATCATGTTTCTGCCCGATGTTCCTGAATATCCAACCTTTTCTTTATCAGAGAAGTATGTAAAGAAGACATTGTAATTCTTTGTGATCTTCTCTTTGACGGCCTTTAATTTAGCTAAACAGTGTTGAGGGTATAAAAAATCCTTTTGACCAAACACTGCGAATACCTTCTTTTTTTCTGGAGCCACATAAAAATATTCCAGATCATACATAACATAAATGGGGATTACTTCACAGCTTTTTATATCTTTAAATTTTCTGCACTCAATAATATCAAGTTCAGATACACTCTGTCCTATCTTAATCCCAAAAAGAGAGTTCATCTCTTTAGCTTCTGCAAAAAAGATGAAAACCATTATGAAAAAAACAATATACCTCATGTCATACCTCCCGATGTTTTAAATAAATAAACGAATCAAAAAAATAGTCCTGACATATGCCGTGATATAATAAGAATGTTAGTCCTTAATAGCAGACGAAGGAGGGTGCAATGATACAGGAATACCTGAAAGATGCTGAAAAAAGAATGAAAAAAGCTGTGGAAAAATTCAAAGAAGAACTTGCCGGAATAAGAACATCAAGAGCATCAACAGCTATTGTTGAAAATATAAAAATTGATTATTACGGCGTGGAAATGCCTTTAAAACAGCTTGCAACAATAACAATACCAGAACCTTCACAGATCGTTATACAGGCATGGGATCAAAATGCTGTTCCTTTAATAGAAAAAGCCATTAGAGATGCAAACATAGGGGCAAATCCACAGACTGAAGGGAACATAATCAGGATTATACTCCCTCCTATGACAGAAGAAAGGAGAAAAGAGATCGTAAAATTCATCGGAAAACTTGCAGAAGAGGCGAGGATAGCTATAAGGAATGTTAGAAGAGACGACAAAGAAAAACTTGAAGAGCTAAAAAAAGAAGGGTTTTCAGAAGATGATGTAAAAAAAGCCCTTGAACAGCTTCAAAAGATAACAGACAAATACATAAAAGAGATTAACCAACTGGCAGAGAAGAAAGAAGAGGAAGTACTTTCCCTCTAAGACTTTGAAATTTCCCTTTAAAATTCTTATATTAAATCCTGAAAAAAAGCAGGGAGATTTATAGATTGAGTGAGAATATAGTTGAAAAAGTAAAGGAGATGCTCCAGCCTCTTATTGAAGAGAGGGGACTAAAGCTTGTTGATGTTGAGTATATAACCGGAGGAAAACCTGTTTTAAGGATATATGTTTATAATCCTGAAGGAACAAGCATAGAAGACTGCGAATGGATAAGCAGAAGGATAGGTGCACTTCTTGATGTGGAAGATATTATTCCCGTATCATACATACTTGAGGTATCTTCCCCAGGACTTGACAGAAAACTAAAAAACAAAGAAGAGTATGAGATTTTTAAAGGTAGAGATGTTAAGATAATAACTAAAGAACCGATTAACGGAAGAAATGTTTTTGAAGGAACATTAAAAGGGCTTGAAGGTGAAAATGTACTTCTACAAGAAAATGGGGAGACAATTAAAATACCTTTAGAAAAAATATCAAGAACAAATTTAGAGTTTAAAGTAGGTGGAGAGTAATATGGCTGTTAAACTTAAAAATGTTATAGAGTCTGTAGCAAGAGAAAAAAATGTACCTGAAGATATAATAGAAAAAGCACTTATTGAAGGCATAAGAGCAGCGGTTCAGAAAGAATACGGATATAAGGACAATGTCAAGGTTGTTTTTGATAAAGATAACGATGAATTAAAAGTTTATCTAAGAAAAAAGGTCTCGCCATTTATTGAAAATCCTAAAAGGGACATTACCCTTGAAGAAGCAAAAAAGTACGATCCATCAGCAGAGTTTGGAAAATATGTTGAGGTTCCTTTGAGCCTTGAGGATTTAGGAAGAATAGCTCTCAATGCTGCGAAAGAGGTTATAACACACAAAGTTGCAAAAGTTGAAAAAAACATACTGTTTAAAGAGTTTAAAGAACTTGAAGGAAAAGTAGTTACAGGAACGGTAAGAAGATTTGAAAACGGAGATATAATCGTTGATCTTGGAAGGTTGGAGGCCATCCTCCCTGAAGAAGAGCAGATAAAAAAAGAGAGATACAGAATAGGAGACAGAATAAGGGCTCTCATACTAAAGGTAATAAAAGATGGATCTTACACAATCTACGAAAAAGGAAAAGTAAAGAGAGTTATACATCCTATAGACAGGGATAAGCCTCTTGTGATACTTTCGAGAACCCATCCAAACTTTTTAAGAAAACTTATTGAGATTGAAGTTCCTGAAGTTCAGGAGGGAGAAATAGAGATAAAGGCGATAGCAAGAGAGCCTGGAGAAAGGGCAAAAGTTGCCGTTTATTCTGAAGATAAAAATATAGATCCGGTAGGAGTAGTAGTTGGATTAAAAGGAAGCAGGATACAAAATGTAACAAACGAGCTTGCAGGTGAAAAAATAGATGTTATACAGTGGGATCCTGATCCAGCCAAATTTATAATGAGAGCTCTTTCACCTGCAAAACCAAAAAAATGGAGACTTCTTGAAGATGAAAAGAGAATAGAGGTTGCAGTTCCAAAAAATGAGCTCTCCCTCGCCATAGGAAAAGGAGGAATAAACGCAAAACTTGCCCATAAACTAACAGGCTGGCATATAGATATCTTAAGCGAGGAGGATTTTGAGAGATTACAGCAGCTGCCAAGATCAAAAAAATGAACCTGTAAGAACATGTATAATCTGTAAAAAAAAAGACCAAAAAAAGAACTTATAAGATTTGTTAAAAAAACGGGAGAGGTAGACATCCTAAAAAAAAGAGCTGGAAGGGGTGTTTATACCTGTCCTGCCTGTGTAAAATCGAAAAAATTCAGGAAGATGATGAAAATTTCTGAAGAAAAAATCAAAAACAAAATCTTAAAGCAAATTATAAACCTTATTCAGATAGGTTGGAGAGGAAGAATAATAAGTATAGGATTTGACGAGGCTGTGAAGCAGATCAAAAAAGGGAAAAAAGGTTTCCTTATAATAGCAGAGGATATAGCAGAAAGAACAAAAAGGAATATTTTAAAGGAAGGAAAACTGCAGTATTATCAGTTATTTACAAAAGAAGAAATTGGAAACTTCTTAGGTAAGAAAGAAGTTGGGATAATATTTGTCCCTGAAACCAAATTTGGTTTAAAATTAAAAGGTTTAATAGCTCAATATTTTGAGCTCAAAGGAGGTAGTTAAGTTTGTCAAAGGTTAAAATATCAGACCTTGCTAAAGAGTTTGGAATGACGTGGAAACAGCTTGCACAGGAGATAACCAACTTAACAGGAGAAACTGTGAAATCCCCTTCAACAAAAATAGATGAGGAGATTGTTTCTCTGTTGAGGGATATACTTGGAGATTCTTCCGTTATTGTTGAAGAAAAGCACAAAGAAAAAGAAGAAAAATCAGGAATAAAATTGTGGGATCTTGCCCATGAGATAGATGTGCCAATGGAAGAGATTAAAGAGGGCCTCAAAGCTCTCGGTTTTGAAGGAGAAATAGACAGCTTTACCGTTGTTGACGAATCTATTGTTGAAAAGCTTAAAGAGTACCTTAAGGATAAAGAAAGAAGGGAAAAGGAAAGAAAAAAAGAAGAAGAAAAATTAAGAAAAGAGAAGGAGACAGAAAAGGAAGCAAAAAGAAAGGAAACAGAAAAGAAAAAAGAGTTCAAAGCAAAGCTTGAAGAAAAACCTGTCCAGAAGCCTGAGAAAAAAGAAGAAAAACCAAAACAGCATAAGGAAAAAACACCGATAAAGAAAGAGGTTAAAAAAGAAGAAAAGCCAAAAAAGAAAAAACCTGAAAAAGAAGAAAAAGTCCAGCCGGAAACACAGATCGTTGAAGAAAAGCCAAAAGAAGAAACTAAAGAAAAACTTCCTGAAAAAGAAAAAATAAAACTGAGCAAAGAAGAAAAAGCCGAGCTTGAAGCACTGAAAAAATTGATGGGTCAACAACCAAAGAAAAAGAAGAAGAAAAAGAAAAAAGAAGAGGTCAAAAAGCCAGAGGTTGAGAAAAAAGAAGAGGAAGAGCTGAAGATAGCCCTAATACCAGAGGTAATTACAGTAAGAGAACTTGCTGACCTTCTAAATCTTCCTGTAAATCAGATAATGGCAGATCTTTTGCAAAAAGGAATACTTGCCACTGTAAACCAGACTATTGATCCTGAAATCGCCCTTCAGATTGCTGAGGAACACGGCTTTTTAGCCGAGATACAGAAAGAAGGGGAAGAGGTAAAGATAGTTGAAGAACTTCCTGAGGAAGAAAAAGCAAAGCTCATAGAGGAAGAAGAAGGTGAGCTTGTTGAAAGACCTCCCGTTGTTACCG
The DNA here is from genome assembly GCA_027030485.1 of Persephonella sp. Classification (GTDB taxonomy): domain Bacteria; phylum Aquificota; class Aquificia; order Aquificales; family Hydrogenothermaceae; genus Persephonella_A. The sequence goes on along the minus strand of JALVEY010000151.1, from coordinate 2,847 downwards.
TGATGGGACACGTTGACCACGGAAAAACAACTCTTCTTGACACCATAAGAAAAACAGATGTTGCCGCAAAAGAAAAAGGAGGGATAACCCAGCATATAGGTGCTTATAAAATAAAGATTCCTAACGGCAAAGAAATAACATTCCTTGATACCCCCGGACACGAGGCATTCACAACACTGAGGGCAAGGGGATCAAAGGTTGCAGACATAGCTGTTCTTGTTGTTGCTGCAGATGACGGGGTAAAACCTCAAACTGTGGAAGCTATAAATCACGCAAAAAACGCAAATGTTCCTATTATTGTCGCCATAAACAAGATAGACAAACCCGGTGCAGACCCTGAAAGGGTAAAAAGGGAACTTTCCCAGTACGGCCTTATCCCTGAGGAGTGGGGTGGGGATACAATAATGGTTCCTGTTTCTGCAAAAACAGGACAGAATGTTGAGGAACTCCTTGAAAACATTCTCCTTGTTGCTGAGATACTTGATCTGAAAGCAAATCCAAAAAAACCTGCTGTAGGAACGGTCATAGAATCAAAGCTTGATCCTAAGAAAGGTCCTGTTGCAACGGTTCTCATTGAAAACGGAACACTTCATCAGGGAGATTACTTTGTTGCCGGCTACACATGGGGGAAAGTTAGGGCTATGTTTGATGAAAGGGGAAATCAGATAAAAGAAGCCGGTCCGGGAACTCCTGTTGAGATACTTGGCTTTAACGAGGTTCCACAGGCAGGTGATAAATTCATAGTTAAGAAGACAGAAAGAGAAGCAAGACAGCTTGCTGAGATGAGAAAAAGGAAAAGGGAAGAGGAAATTCAGGCGAAAAAAGCAAGGCTTCATTTTGAAAACCTTGCCGAGCAAAAAGAGATAAATATTATTCTGAAGGCAGATGTTCAGGGATCACTGGAAGCCATCACAAAATCCCTTGAAGAACTTTCTGAAAAATTTGAGGATGTCAGCATAAATGTCATACACAGCGGCATTGGTGGAATAACAGAAAGTGATGTTATGCTTGCTGCAGCATCAAACGCAATAATTTTAGGATTTAATGTCAGACCTGACGCAGCTGCAAGAAAAGCTGCAGAGGAAGAAAATGTTGATATAAGGATATACAGTATCATCTACGATCTGATAGAAGACATGGAAAACGCCCTGAAAGGTATGCTCAAGCCTGTTGAGAGGGAACAGTTCTTAGGAACATGTGAGGTTAAACAGATATTCAGAATAAAAGGTGTCGGTACTGTTGCAGGCTGTATAGTTACCGAAGGTGTCGTCAGAAGAAATGCCAAGGCAAGACTTGTTAGAGACGGGGTTGTTATTTATGACGGGGAGATCTCATCCCTCAAAAGATTTAAAGAAGATGTAAAAGAAGTGGCGAAAGGATACGAATGCGGTCTTATGCTGAAAGATTTTAATGATATAAAACCTGGGGATATTATAGAGTCTTACGAAATTGTTCAGGAGAAGCAAGAATAACTGAATGACTAAACTTAAAGTTGTTGAGATATTCAGAACTGTAGAAGGGGAAGGCAAGTGGGTCGGTCTTCCCGTCTCCTTCATCAGACTTGAAGGGTGCAACCTCAGATGTCCCTGGTGCGACACCCCTTACTCTTATGACGGAAAATCCTTTCAGGAGATAGAGATTGACAGCCTTGTTTCCGAAGTTGAAAAGATAGGTTTAAAAAGGGTGTGCATCACAGGAGGAGAACCTTTTTTGACCCCCCAGCTTCCTGATCTTATCAAAAGGCTTCTTGAAAAAAATTTTACGGTTCTGGTGGAAACCAACGGAACTTTATGGATAGAAAACATAAAAGCTGTAATAAATGAAAAACTTTTTATAACCTGTTCCCCAAAGCCACCGTCTTACTTTATCCATCCAGAGCTCCTTCCATTTATAACAGAGCTAAAATTCGTTGTTGATGAGAGCCTGAATATCAGTCATATAATAAATGAAAAAACAGAAAAGATACTGGAAAATGATTTTGTGGTTCTTCAGCCAGAGAGCAACAGACCTGAAATGGTGAAAAAAGCCCTTGACCTTCAGGATCAGATACTAAAAGCAGGTTATGAAAGCAGAATAATACCCCAGTGTCATAAAATCTTAGGACTGCCGTGAAGATAAAAAAAGCTATTGAAATTGGAGTTAAAAGATTAAAAGAGGCAAAAATAAAAACACCTATCACAGATGCCCATCTTATACTCTCAAAGGTTCTGGGAATTCCAAGATGGAAATTGATTGTTGAGAAAGAAAGCTGTATACCTGAAGAAAAAAGGAAAGAGTTTTTCTCTCTTATAGAAAAGAGGGCTGAAGGATACCCACTTGGATACATTTTAGGAGAAAAAGAGTTTTTTAATGTGAAACTAAAAATTGAGGAAGGGGTTCTTATACCAAGACCTGAAACAGAACTTCTTGTCGAGGAGATTTTAAAAAGACTGCCCGAAGATCAGAAAAAGACAGGTCTTGAGATCGGCATAGGATCAGGAGCTGTTTCTATCGCCCTGTTAAAAAACAGACCCCTTCTTATCATGTACGGGGTAGATATATCTGACAAAGCTTTAAGACTTTCTTACATAAATGCTAAGATAAATAAAGTATTAGATAGGTTTATAATAATAAAAAGCGATCTATTTGAAAATGTTCCACAGATAAAATTTGATTTTATAGTTTCAAACCCTCCGTATATATCACAGGAGGAGTACAGACATCTTGAAAAAGAGGTTAAAAAAGAGCCTTACGAAGCACTGGTTGCAGGTAAAGAGGGGACAGAGTTTTACGAAAAGATAGTTAAGGAAGGGAAGAAATATTTGAAAAAAGACGGTTTTTTTGCATTTGAGATAGGTTATAAGCAGG
>JALVEY010000150.1 GCA_027030485.1 Persephonella sp. | reverse complement strand
AAACTTTGTTTTTCTTTTTTCCCCTTTGTTATGCCAATAGTGGTATGCGATTTTTATGGCTATCTCCATAGCCTCTGCACCGTCTTCAGAGAAAAAAACCTTTTTCAGCTTTGGTGGGGATATATCAATAAGATTTTTTGCAAAAACCACAGCAGGAACATTGGAGGCTCCAAGGGTTGTAAAATGTGCTATCCTGCGGATCTGTTCCTCAAGAGCCTTATTTAGCTTCGGGTGATTGTGACCATGGACATTGCACCACAGGGAAGCCACCCCATCTAAGTATTTTCTGCCGTAGATATCATACACATAAACACCCTCTCCCCTTTCAACTATTATGTTTTCTTCTTCCCTGTAAACCTTCATCTGTGTGAAAGGGTGCCAGAAATACTCCTTATCCCAATCTTCAAGATATTTTTTGTTAAGCATTTTACACCTACCGTTTTTTTATTAATTATATCTGAATGAAAAATATCATATTAAAAAACCTTTCTCCTGTACTACCATTATTAAAAACAAAAAGGAGGTAGGTCTATGTACGAAAGGTTTTCTTACTACTTTACGGAAGGGTATCCAAAAGGAGAGAGTGATTATTTTATAGCAACAGAAGAATGTCTGGATCAGGAAAATATTTTGAAAGATTTAAAAAATGTTAAATGGGCTATATTTAATAAACGTGGGGAGAGGGTATCAGATTACTTTGACTGGATTTCTCCGTTAGGGCTTGTTAAAGGTCAGTCTGAATACTTCAGAGCCTCAGAAAATGGTAAAGAAGCCCTTTTCACACTTTCAGGTCAGATAACCGACTGGTTTGATAAGATAAGGGACAGAGGTGCTTTAACAGGGGAAAGCGAGTATTTCTGGGGAAAAAAAGAAGGGAAATATGCCTTATACCACATAAAAACAGGAAAAAAACTTACAGATGATTATAAGTCCTCTGTTATAGCTGGAGCTGTTATAGGAAAATCAGGGTATATAGTAGGTAGCTATGGCAGTGAGATATTTTTTATAGTTGATCTTGAAACCGGAAGAAAGATAACACCTGACTTTGATGAGGATACCCTTATACAGATTCTAAAACATGGTGATTTGGAAAAGGCTGTATTACAGCTTAACAAAAATACAGTAAATAAATAATATAAGGGGGCTTAAAGCCCCCTTTTTTTTATAAAGATTTTACGCAGGCAAGAACATCATCATAGTTAGGTTCTTCGGTGATTTCAGGAACCAGCTGTTTGTAAACAACCTTTCCTTCACCGTCAACCACAAAAACAGCCCTTGCAAGAATTCCTTTGAGTGCACCTTCAGCTATAAGAACACCGTATTTTTCCATATCTCTGTATCTAAAATCTGAAGCGACCTCTACATTTTCAATACTGAAAGATTCACAGAACCTTTTTTCAGCAAACGGCAGATCCATAGAAACAACAGTTACATCAATATCAAGTCCTGCAACTATTTCGTTGAACCTTTTTGTTTCTGTTTCACAAACAGGTGTGTCAAGAGATGGAACGGTTATGATTAGTTGTGGTTTTCCTTTAGCACCACCTATCGTTTTCTCTGAGAGATCAGAAGCAACAACGACAGCCTCAGGTGCTCTGTCTCCCACATTGATTTCTGGCCCAGCAAGAGCCACAGGGTTTCCTTTAAGATTTACTGCTACAGCCATACTATTACCTCCTTTTTCTTTTTTCATTTTTAAGTTTTAAAGCATTTTACACAACAGAAATTCTGATTTTTATGATTTTTATCTTACTTCTGAGTCTCTTCAAATTATTGATTTTTCAGCCTATGACACAAATC
>JALVEY010000149.1 GCA_027030485.1 Persephonella sp. | reverse complement strand
CAACCTGAAGGGCTGAAGGGGGTTTTTTATCAAAATATATCTCTGTGTAGCATTCATCTGAACACAGGATAATGTCGTACTCCCTGCATATACCGTAAATGTCCTCAAAATATGAGACTGGAGCTGTTGCTCCTGTAGGGTTGTGGGGGTAATTTACCCACACAATTTTTGTTTCCTCAAGAATAGACCTTTCTATTCTGTCAAGCCTCAAAAGAAAGCCGTCCTCTTCCTTAAGCTGAACAGGGAAAGGATCTCCCCCTGCGTAAAGGGTTCCCCTTTCATAAACTGGGTATCCAGGAGTTCCGAAAATCACCCTTTTTTTATCAGGAACATCTGTGTCTATAAAAACAAGGGGGAAATGGAATATGGCTTCTTTTGAACCGTTAGAAGGGATTATCTCACTGTCAGGATCAAGCCCAATACCGAACCTTTTTTTAAACCATTTTGATATTTCTTCTCTCAAACTTTTTCTGCCGGATACAGAAGGATACTGGCTTACTTCAGGAAGGGCATCAATTAATGCTTTTCTGATTTTTGGATCTGTAGGCTCTTTTGGGTCTCCTGTTCCAAAATCGTATATTTTTATTCCTTTCTTTTTTAACTCTGCTTTTATTCTGTTAAGCTCTTCCATAGGATAAGCTCTTAAGGATCTTATAGTCTTGTTCATTTTTTCTCCTTGAAAAAATTTTTTAGGGATTATATTTTTCACTGCTGTGAAACTGCTTAAAAATATTTTATCAAACAACAAAAATAGGAAGATACTGATAATGCCTGTAGGTCTGTCAGGAAGCGGGAAAACTAAGCTGTACAAAGAGCTGTCTAAAGAATTTGATATCCAGTTAATCTCTTTTGACAGGCTGAGGATAGATATTTTCAGGAAAGAAACCGGAAATACCGATTACAGGGAGGCATTCAGATACATTTCACAAAAAAAGATAAAACTACTTCCTATTGCAAAGGATATTTTCAAAAGGGCAACGAAAAATATTATATACATAGACAACACAAACCTTAAGAAAAAATCAAGGAATAAGTTTCTTTGCATAGCTGATGGTTTTTTAAAAATAGCTGTGTTTTTTGAACCTGACATAAAAGAATGTATAAAAAGACAGCTGATAAAGGGAAGAGACAAAACTGTTTCCCCTTCTGTCATCCTTCAGCAAATGGAAAACTTAGAACCTCCAGACTTTGATGAATTTGATATTATTATTAAAAAAAGGCTGAAAAATGGAAAAAACAGCTCTGATAACTGGAATTTCAAAAGGATTAGGTAAAGCTTTAGCCTTAAAGTTTAAAAAAGAAGGTTTTAAGATCGTTGGTATATCCAGAACACAGCCCGATTTTACCATTGACGGCTATTATAAAACAGACCTGACAGATTTTTCTCAGATTGAAAAAGTTTCCAGAGAGATATTAAAGGAATGGAATGTAGATGTTCTTATAAATAATGCAGGTATAGGTATATACGAAAGCTGGGAAGATATGAGCATCAATGATCTGAGGAAAGTTTTTGATCTGAACTTTTTTTCTGTTATTTATCTGACAAAACTTTTTCTCCCTGAGATCAAAAAAAGAAAAGGAAGCATAATAAATGTTTCCTCTGTTGCAGGAAAGCTTTATGTTCCGTATATGGGAGGATACTGTGCCTCCAAGTATGCCCTAAATGCTTTTTCAGACAGCCTGAGAGCTGAGCTTATAGAAGATGATGTTCATGTTTTGAATCTGATAGTCGGCAGAATAAGTACAGGATTTTCAGGAAGGGCATTGGGATCCAAAAAGCCTCCATCTACACCCTTTGGAAGCAGTCCTGAAAAGTTTGCAGACGCTGTTTACAGAGCTTACTTAAAGAAAAAAAGGGAAATAATATTTCCAGGCTGGTACAGATTTTTTATATGGTTTTCAAAAGCATTTCCTTCTATCTACGACAGGCTGTCCTATAAGAAATGGAATGATCACTCTTTTTCCAGAACCTCAAGATAGTAAAGCATTCTTCCACCTATCAGTATAATTCCGTAGCTGATATAAAGCCATGCAAGAAAGGCAAAGATCCCGCTAAGCGTTCCATATATAGGATTTGCTTTTGATGCTATCAGAATGTATTTGTTAAAAAGGATAGATAATACAAAAAGAAATGCTGCTATAAAGACTGAGACATAAAATATTATCCTCAGATCATATATAAAATGGGGTGCAAGGTATTTATAAAGAATAAATAGAATTATACAGAAACCTATAAACTGAACAATAAGACTAACATTTGTCATCGTATCAAGTAAAAATTTTAGATGAACGGTGCCTAATATCTCTTCAAGATATATCCACAACTTGAAACTCTTAATAAGACTGAAAACAAAAGAAATAAAACTCCCGAGAAAGTAAACAGCAAGAAGGGAAATTGTGAAAACAGGAACTCCCAGTATGTAAACAAGAGCCCTTTTTTTTATGCTTTCTTCCCTGCCTCCAAAGATATGCTCAAAGGCTGTGTGAAGTGATGTAAATATGCTTGTGGCAAAATAAAAAGATACAAAAAGTCCGATAAAACCAAAGATCGTTCTTTTTTCTGCAAGTGTTATAAGAAGCTGTAAAAACTGTTGTGTAATCTCAGGAAAAAATTTCTGAAGTGCATCAATTATAATTCCAGTGTTTATCGAAATTAGATAAGAAAGCCCAACGGTCAGAAAAAGCAGTAAAGGAAAGAATGACATAAGTGTATAAAAGGATGCTGCAGCCGCATGGTAGCCAAAGCCTTCCCAGAAAAAATCAATAACAGCCCTGTACAAAGCTGCCACAAAGTTGTACCTTAGGGATCTATCTCTTTTGATAGGAAAGAAATCATAAGGATTAAGAATATTAGCCTCTCCTTATAACTTCCTCCAGTTTCTTAATCCTTTCCTCTACTTCTTCAAGAATTTTTTCTCTCTGCTCTTTGGTAAGTTCGTCGCCTTTTTTTACAAGCTCTTTGATTTTATCAACAAGATCCCCTGCTATCGCTTTGGCTTTACCTGTGATCTCTGCTTCTTTTATGGTTGACTGGATCTCGTTAAGTTTCTGGATTACTTCGTCTTTTCTCTGGGTTGCAAAGTAAGCACCTACAGCTCCCGCCAACACCCCAACGATAATAGCAAGTGTTCCTCTTTTCATCTTTACCTCCTTATACAATCTCTTCTAATTTTCTTATCTTTTCCTCTACTTTCTTTAATATATACTCTTTTTCCTTTTGAGGAACACCTTTTGTGTTTGTTATCAATCTTCTTATATTTGATGTGGTCTCGAAAATAATCCCTCTGATCATATTTTTCATCTGCACATTTCTTACTCTACTTTCTATATCATTAAGTTTCTGAATAATCTTTTTCCTTTTCCAGTACAGGTACAGGGAAAGAGCTATTCCTGAAACAAAGCCTGTCATAATTAGATAAAAATCCCTTTTCATCTCAAACCTCTATTTTTTTCTTCTCAATAGGGAGAATATGCTAAATATTGATGTGGTGTACTCAACATTTTCTACTATTTTTTGAACTTTAGGAGAAAGTATTTTATAGTCCATATTTAATCTTACGATAAGTGTAGCAACCTGTTTGAGAAGAACAGCCATAACTACCGACATTACCAATAGTCCGAGGGTTATTATCACCATACACAGGGCTATGATCCCTAAAAAAAATGTGTTTGCTTCCATTTCTTTACCCTCCTTAATCCGGCGTAAATTTGGTTTCTATTTCAGGTGTTTTTAACATTGTGTTGCTTACTGTACAACCTCTTTTGCCTATCTCCATAATTCTGTGTATCTGTTTATCATCAAGATCTGATTTAAAAGATACTTTTATTAGTATATACGAATATCTGTTTTCTTTCTCATCTTTTTTTCCAACTACTTCAATTTTTAGGTCCTTAATCTCATATCCCTTATGCTTTGTATATGCCTCAACCGTTAACCCAAAACAGTACCCGATAGAAATTAGCATAAGATCCACAGCCCTAAGCCCTGTTGCTGTTAGATCAAAGCCTTTCCCTGAAACCTCACCAAAAAAATGACCGTTCTGGTCTAAGGTTACTGTCGCTATCTTTTCCATCTATACCTCCTACTTCTTGATGTTCGGAATGTTTATTATAGGCGTCATCTGCTGATCGTAGGGGATAAGTATTACCGTGTTGTTATCTCCCTGTGCGTAAGCTTTAATGTTTTCTATAAACTTCCACTGAAGGTACTCTTTTGTTAAAGATCCTGCGATAATCTTGTTTGCATCTGCAATACCTTTAGCCTCAACCCTTTTCCTTTCAGCCTCAAGTTTTTCCCTTTCCACAACAAATTTCATCTTCTGCATCTCTTCATAAGCTCTTCTTTTCTGCTCTATGGCCTCAACAACCCTTTTAGGCAGTCTTATGTCCCTGATCAGTATCTCATCAAGAAGAATGTATCTTTTTTCAAGCTCTTTAGACACAGTTTCCATGAGTTTTTTCTGTATAAGCTCCCTCTCCTGATAAACCTGTGAACTGTCAAGTGTGGCTATAACATCTCTTACTGCCGACCTTATAACAGGCTTTATTATCTTTGATTCATAATCAAGACCGTATTCCACATATATCTCTGCAGCTTTGTCAGGTTTTATTTTGTATAAAACCGTCAGTTCTGTGTTTATTGTAAGACCATCTTTTGAAAGGGAGTTTATTGAGTTTGCTCCCCTAAGGTCGTAGGAATGTGTTCTGACAGACATTTTTATAACCCTTTGAACAGCAGGGATTATAAAATTAAGACCGGGAGGTAGTTCATCCATGTCAGCCTTACCAAGTGTCATTTTAACGCCTACATAACCTGAAGGTATAACAACAAAAGGTGGGGCTATAATAAAAAACAGGATAAGAATAACAATAATTACAACAGGAGCTGTTTTTAAAAAGTTTGGTATTTTGTCGCTTTTTGGATACTTGTCCGGATCTATCTGCATAACTTACCTCTCTTTGTTTTCTGAGTCTAAAATAGTTTCAACGGTGCCGTCTTCTTTCAATCTGCCGAAAGGTTTTTCATAAGATGAGTAAAAGTAAGGAGTATACGCTCTGAACTCTGCGGCACATGTGTCAACGACCTTATAGGATATTTCCATTCTTTTTTCTCTTATCTTGTCTTCAGTTGTCTTTAGAAGTCTTGCCAGTTCCCTGTCTGAAAAACCCCACTGTTTGGCTCTATCAAGCTCTTCCTGAGTTATAGTGGCAAGATTTTTTTCAGAAAGCTGAATTTCAAAATCTATTATCTCTTTGATCTGGTGAAGAAACCATCTATCTATGTGGGAAAGATTGTAAATCTCATCAACAGTCCATCCCCTTCTAAAACCTTCAGCTATATACCATATTCTGTCAGCGTTTGGGGTAACTATCTTTTCTCTAACAGTCTGGTCGTCTTCCTTCTCAAGCCCAATATAAAGCCCGTATCTTCCAAGCTCAAGACTTCTAACAGCCTTGTGAAAGCTCTCTTTAAAGGTTCTTCCTATAGCCATCACCTCTCCTACAGATTTCATCATGGTTGTCAGCGTTGGATCTGTCTCAGGGAATTTTGCAAAATCAAATCTTGGTATTTTTGTAACCACATAATCTATAGTTGGCTCAAACGAAGCTGGAGTCTCTTTTGTTATGTCGTTTGGAAGTTCGTCAAGTGTGTACCCAACGGCAAGTTTTGCTGCTATTTTTGCTATTGGAAAGCCTGTTGCTTTTGAAGCAAGGGCAGAAGACCTTGAAACCCTCGGGTTCATCTCAATAACGTAAAACTCTCCGGTTTCTGGATTTTGGGAAAACTGGACGTTTGATCCTCCTGTTTCAACACCGATCTCTCTGATTACAGCTATGGAGTAATCTCTCAATATCTGGTACTCTTTGTCTGTTAATGTCATCGCAGGTGCTATAGTTATGCTGTCACCGGTATGAACGCCCATCGGATCAAGGTTTTCTATGGAGCATATTATTACGCAGTTGTCATTTTTATCCCTCATAACCTCCATCTCAAACTCTTTCCATCCAAGAACAGACTCCTCAAGAAGAACCTCATGAACAGGGGAAGCTTCAAGTCCTGCCTTTACTTTTGGATAAAACTCATCAATGTTGTAGGCTATAGAACCTCCCGTTCCACCAAGGGTAAAAGAAGGTCTGATGATAACAGGAAAACCTATCCATTTAATAAGATCCATAGCTTCAGCAACAGATCTGACCACAGCACTTTTAGGCATTTTGAGACCTATTCTTTCCATCGATTCTTTGAATAGTTCCCTGTCTTCTGCTTTTTTTATCGCTTCATAGTTTGCCCCTATCATCTTAATGTTGTACCTGTCTAAAACGCCTTTTTCATATAGATCAACAGCTATATTTAAAGCTGTCTGTCCCCCAAGAGTTGGAAGAAGTGCATCAGGTCTTTCCTTTTCTATAATTTTCTGTATCACAGGGGTTATAAGAGGTTCTATGTATGTTTTGTCTGCTATTTCTGGGTCTGTCATTATCGTAGCAGGGTTTGAGTTTACCAGTATTACCTCATAACCTTCCTCCTTTAATGCTTTAGCTCCCTGCGTTCCTGAATAATCAAACTCAGCAGCCTGACCTATTATTATCGGTCCTGATCCTATAAGTAGAATCCTGTTTATGTCTGTTCTTCTCGGCATACATTTAACCTCTCAGTCTGAATTTTTAATATTTTACTACATATAAACCGGAAAGATTTTAGCGTTGCATTGTTAGATTTTTTAGATATATTTATCAGCGGAGAATACAAAAAAGGGGGACAGCAATGGAAAGCATCGCATGGATGTCAAAAAAAAGGGAAGACGGGAAGGTTCTATGTACAGCCTGTAATCAAAGGTGTGTTCTAAGTATAGGTGAACTTGGGAAGTGTGGAATAAGAAAGGTAGGAGAAGATGGAAACCTTTATCTAACAGTTTACGGACTTGCAGCATCGTACAATGTTGACCCTGTTGAAAAGAAACCCCTGTTTCATTTTCTTCCTTCAACCCCGATATTCTCGCTGGGTACTGTAGGGTGTAATTTCTGCTGTAAGTTCTGTCAGAACTGGGAGATTTCCCAGCACCCCCAGACACACAACGGAGAGGTTTTTGGTGTTCCGCTTATGCCGGAAACTATTGTGAATATATGCAAAACAAACAACATACCTTCTATAGCATACACATACAACGAACCTGTCGTTTTCTTTGAGTATGCGTATGATACCATGAAACTTGCTAAAGAAAACGGTATAAGAAATGTTTTTGTTTCCAGTGGATACGAAACTAAGGAAGCTTTAGAAACTCTTGCTCCTTATCTTGACGCTATGAACATTGATCTGAAAGCATTTAATGATGATTTTTACAGGAATATATCATGTGCAAGGTTAAAGCCTGTTTTAAAAACTATAGAACACGCAAAAGAGC
>JALVEY010000148.1 GCA_027030485.1 Persephonella sp. | reverse complement strand
TGGAAGAGCTTAACAAAATAAAAACAGAGTTAAAAGAGAAAGGAATAAAGATATACGATTTTGGAACAGGAGACCCAAAAGAGCCTACAGATCCAAAAATCAGAAAAGCATTAATTGATGCCCTTCCTGAAGTAAGCCAGTATCCTTCTGTATCCGGCAGAAGAAGTTTGAGAGAAGAAATATCAAAATGGTTTAAAAAAAGGTTCGATATTGGGCTTGATCCTGATAGTGAGATAATTCCTTCTAACGGTTCAAAAGAAGCCATATTCCATTTCCCCCTTGTTTTTATAGACACAGATCTTCCTGATAAAAAAAGGGTGATTTTCGGAACTCCTGGATACCCAGTTTATGAAAGGGGAACCCTTTACGCAGGGGGAGATCCTTTCCCTGTTCAACTTAAGGAGGAGGACGGCTTTCTTTTGAGGCTTGACAGAATAGAAAGGTCTATCCTTGAAGAAACAAAAATTGTGTGGGTAAACTACCCCCACAATCCTACAGGAGCGACAGCTCCAGTCTCATATTTTGAGGACATTTACGGTATATGCAGGGAGTACGGCATTATCCTGTGTTCAGATGAGTGCTACACAGAGATATATTTTGATGAAAATCCCCCTTCAGCCCTTCAGGTTGGAAAGGAAGGTGTTGTTGTATTCCATTCCCTCTCAAAAAGAAGCGGAATGACAGGATACAGGACAGGTTTTGTGGCTGGGGATAAAAAAATTATCTCTGATTACAAAAAAGGCAGAGCCTCTTTTGGAGTTGCAACGCCGGATTTTATTCAGGCAGCTGCAGAGGTGGCATGGTCTGATGAGGAACATGTGGAAAAAAGAAGAAAAATCTTCATGGAAAAAAGACAGATCTTCATAGATTTTTTTAAAAGTATAAACCTTCAGTTTCTATATCCTGAAGCTACATTTTATTTCTGGATAAAAGCCCCTTCCGGACTAACAGGGGAGGAGTATGCAAAACATCTGCTAAGATACGGTATTGTTGTGTCTCCGGGAGTTAATTTCTGCTCTGGTATAGAAATACTTGAAAATAGATGCAGTTCAGAATACTTCAGGATAGCACTTGTTCCAACTGTTGATGAATGTAAGGAAGCTGTAAAAATCTGGGAGAAAGCCCATAGGGAACTTCGGATCTGATAATGGGCCCGGGAGGACTCGAACCTCCGACCGGACGGTTATGAGCCGTCTGCTCTAACCAACTGAGCTACGGGCCCAAAGGGAGTTAATAATATATACCGACATGTTTATAAAGTCAATACCAAATCATTTTTTTATGCCTCCTCAACAAACTCTCTAAGATGTTTTGGAAGTTCAGCTTCAACGTCCTGTATCTCACCATCAGAGACATGCCTTTTTATCACCCTGATAACAGCTTTTATAGCCTCTTTAGCATGCTCTTCATTTCCCAGATCCCTTGCAGCAGTTCTTCTGTCTTCTTCCATAACCGCATGTATAAGATCTTCAACATCCTTTATAGATTTATCTGGGGATTCTGTGATCCTCCAGCCGTCAACAGCTATAGCTTTTATACACATTGGAAGCTGTGCAACAAGATCAAGATACTCCTCAGGTGTTAATCTCCTTCTTAAAGCATGTAGAACAGCCCGCAGTATTCTTCCTGCCCTGTCCTTATCCTGAGGAACTCCAAGCTCTTCAGCCAGTTCTTTTAAAAACAGATTTCCCTTCTGGACATATTTTTCAAAGTTCATGATCGCACCCTCCTTTTTTTATTGTGTTTCTAATATAAAAGATATTGTGATTTACGAACCTTTCAATAAGAATATTTTATGCAGGTGTTATAAAAACTGTCTGGTTTGACTTAATTTCTCTAAGTTTTCCTTTTCTGATAAGGTTTTCAATCCTGTTTAATGTTTTTTTGTCAAAAACAGATTTGATGTCCTCATATGTGTAGGGTCTTCTTTTGAATGTCTGTATTAACTCATCTTCAGATAAGGATATGTTTTCGTAGATACTGTCTTTTCCTCTTGTCACAACATTAATATTATCTCCTTCAAAAAAACCTGATAGATTGATTAACTCCTGATCGGTTAAGGGACGAACATTGTAAGCTGGAGGTCTGTCTATTGTTCCAATATCAATCCTGTCAGGTTTTATCTCTTTAAGAACTTTGGATAAATTCTGTATATTCTCTATTGAATCATTTACATTTCTAACAAGCAAAATTTCTATAATCAGCTGTCCGGAAAAGATTTTTCTAAACTGGATCAATCCCTGTATTATATCTTCCACACAAATTCCGTCCAGCACCCTGTTTATTTTCCTAAATGTTTTTTGATCTGCTGCATCAAGGGAGATTTTTACCATATCAAATTTTTTGAGAATTTCCTGTTTTTCATTATTGTTAATCGTTGATCCGTTTGAAAGTATCAATGTTTTTGATTTTCCTTTTATTTCGTTGAGTTTGTTTATCAGTTTTTCCAGATCAGAGTATAATGTAGGTTCTCCGTTAGCTGTCACAGTTATAACATCAGGGTATCCAAAATTTTTTATGTATTCTTTAACCTGATTAATAATATCCTCAACAATAGGCTCATTTTTTATCTTTGATACAGGTTTTGCTTTTTTTAACTCGCAGTACAGACAGTCAAAATTGCATGATTTTTGTTCTGGGGAAAGGTCTATACCTAAAGAAAGACCAAACCTTCTGGATTTTACAGGTCCGAATATATATCTCACATTTGCCACCTTTTTTGAATTTGGCGATAATTATATTATAATTCTTTAAAATTTTTTCCAGAGTAATAAAAAATTGAAAAAATTAATAGCATTTTTAATGGCTTTAGGGTTATATGGAGAAACAACCGCAAATGACAGCATAAATCCTGAAGATATAAAAGTGATACTTTCTGTTGCTCTGGATTCGTCCGGAATTCTGAATGACTTTTATTTTCTTAAATCAAAAATAAAATTTTCAATAAAGGTAGATCTTGTTGAAAAATCAATAATTCAGGACAGGATAAGATTTTTTAAATCAAAAGGATTAAAAAGACTGTCTTTTTATCTTGAGAGGGGGAAAAAATATATTCCCACAATAAAAGAGATCTTTGAAAAACACGGTATTCCTGATGAGTTTATCTTTCTTCCGATTATTGAGAGCCATTTTAATATAAGGGCTAAATCTCCAGCAGGGGCGGCAGGCTTGTGGCAGTTTATGCCCCAGACTGCGAGAATGTATGGTCTTACCATAAACAAATGGATTGATGAAAGGTACGATGTGGAAAAGTCAACAACAGCTGCAGCTCTATATCTTAAAGATCTGTACGGAATATTTGACGACTGGACCCTTGCTCTTGCAAGCTACAACACCGGAGAAGGGATAATAATCAGAAAAATAAATAAATACGGTGGACTTAACTTCTGGGATATAGATGAGTATCTTTCCAAAGAAACAAGAAATTATGTTCCTAATTTTCTGGCTTCTGTGGCCGTTGTCAGAGAAATACTAAAAAAAGAAAGATTTGATTACTTCCATTCAGAGTTTGATATTCTGAAAGTTAACAAACCTGTTTCTCTGAGATATATAGCATCTCTCATTGGAATTCCTGTGGACAGTCTTAAAGCTATGAACCCCCATCTAAAAAAAGGTGTGACGCCCCCATACGAAGGGGAGTACAACATTTATCTTCCTACAGGCTA
This sequence comes from Persephonella sp., assembly GCA_027030485.1. Lineage (GTDB taxonomy): Bacteria > Aquificota > Aquificia > Aquificales > Hydrogenothermaceae > Persephonella_A. Next base: position 3,752 of record JALVEY010000148.1, on the reverse strand, counting down.
TAAAGAAACTGTAAAAACAGCCCTTGAAAAATCAAACCTTGAAAAGTATCCAGCACTGACCGAATACACAGTAAAAAGGGGAGATACACTTTCAAAAATAGCAAAAAGGTTTGGAACAACCGTCTCTTACCTGAAAAGAATAAATGATCTTGAAAATACAGTTATTGTTGTAGGATCTGTTCTTAAAGTTCCTTCCTACATATATGCTTATCCTGATTATTATGACGGTGTTGTAGATCTTTCAGAAGATATTATTTACACACCAAAAGGAATTATATACAAAGTAAAAAAAGGGGACACTCTTGGAAAAATAGCTAAAAAATTTAGAGTTTCTGTTTCTGCTATAAAAAGATGGAACAGAATTAAAGGATATATATATCCAAACCAGAGAATTATAATATACAAAAGGGTAAAATACAGAAATGTAGAAAAATCAACGGTAGTAAAAAGAAACATATCGTATCTGAAAAAGAAAGTTAAAAAAAGAAAGCCAACATTTAAGTATATTTTTTACAGGGTCAAAAAAGGGGATTCCCTTTTAAAAATATCTAAGATGTACGGTGTTACTGTTAGTCAGTTGAAAAGATGGAACAGGTTAAACAGCAACTTAATAAGAGCAGGACAAAAAATAACAATAATTAAAAGAGTAAATGAGGGATAGTCTAAAAAAAAGATTTAAAAGCTTAATAGAGCCCCATAAGGTTCACCAAAAGTTAGGTGATCTTCTGGAGTTTTTAGAAGATGTTATCGTGTTGATATTACTTTTACTCCTTTTCCTACTGAGCATCTATGCCCTTTATGATATTTATCTTGGTCTTACACAGGAAAAGGTAAAGGTTTACGATCTTATACCAAAGTTTATTTACCTTTTTATCCTTATTGAACTGTTCAGGCTGACAATCGTTTACTTAAAAGAAAGGAGAATTGACACCTCCCTAATAGTAAAAACCACTCTTATCGCCGTTTTAAGAGAGATCATAATAAAAGCTCCCCACTTTAAACCTCTTGATTATGTTGGGATAGGGTTTTTAACTCTTATTCTTGCTCTTATGTACTATGTTCCAAAATATATATTTGTTTCTGAGGCCGAGTTTGAGCTGAAGAAAAAACCTTCCGGCATCAAAACAAAAAGAGTTGTTAAAACAAGAAAAAAAGAATAAATTTCCTGTATGAAAAAGATATACGGAGCTGTAGGCTGTTATCCTGAGTATTATGTTCTGTCTAACCTGAAAGGAAAGTTTGCCGTAATAACACCAGACCCGAAAAGAGCAAAACTTTTCCTACACGATGGAAATATCCTTTCAGACTACCTGAAAAAAAAGATAAAGATAGTTGAAATCCCTTCAGAAAGTGATCCTCTTGATCTTGAAGCCCAGATAAAAAGGAATTATGCAGTTTATAACCTTCTGTTTAACCAAAGCTGTGTAGTAGTTCTCCCAAAAGATGCAGAACAAATTCAGATAAGGAACAGGGAAAGCTTTTTACAGGATATAATACACCTGAAGAAAGGAACAGAGATAAACAGGGATCTTCTTTTAGAAAAACTTGTGAAAAACGGCTACATAAGAGAAGATAATCCTGAAAATCAGGGGGAGTTCAGCGTAAAAGGAGGTTTTATAACTGTTTATATACCTTTTACAGGGGTTGTTGAGATTGGCTTTTTTGGGGACTATATTGAGGAGATTTATGTCAGATCAAAACTTGGAACAAGAAAATCCGTTGAAAAAATAGATATATTTCCCTTATATGACTTTCCTGTCTTAAAAAACCAACTGGAAATAAATTTTGATAAAGAAAAAAGCTGGAAAATTTCTGAATACATTAAAGATCTAAAAAAAATTTACATAGACATTTACAACAGAGAAGACGGTTATATTTACTTTTTTTCACGGGGTTCAAACACTGATGTTGGAAGTATCAAAGAGACTGAAAACTTTGAAACAAAAAATCTTCCCCTAAGACAGCCCCTTGTCTTAAGATCAAAAAAACTTTTTCTAAAGCCAGAAAAGGAAGAGGTTTTTGATTTTGAGTTTGAGCCTCTTAAAGAAGGAGATTACATAATTCATGAAGATTACGGGATTGGTATCTTCAGAGGAATACAGACAAGGAACATAAGAGGGAAAAATTATGATTTTATGGTTCTTGAGTACGCAGAGGGAGAAAAGGTTTATGTTTCTTATCTGCATTTTGATAAGATCTTCAGGTACAGATCTTCCGGTTTTGTAAAGATAGACAGGTTAGGGGGAACATCATGGAGAAATCTTAAGAAAAAGGTTAAAAACTCACTAAAAAAGGTAGCACAGGATCTGATAAAACTTTACTCTGAAAGAAACAGCATAAAAAGAGACCCCTTTACTGTTGATGATGAGATCATAACAGAGTTTGAAAAATCCTTTCCTTATGTTGAAACCCCTGATCAGATAAAAGCTATCATCGATATAAAAAAGGATCTTTCTTCTGAAAGACCTATGGAAAGGGTTGTGTGCGGTGATGTAGGTTTTGGGAAAACTGAGGTTGCCCTGAGGGCTGTCTTTATTGCCGTAATGAATGGAAAACAGGCTGTAGTATTAACACCAACAACAGTTCTTTCATATCAGCACACCAAAAATTTTAAAGAAAGGCTTGAGCCTTTCGGGGTCAGGGTTGAAAATCTGTCAAGGCTGAAATCAAAAAAAGAGGTACAAAAAACACTGGACGATCTGAAAGAAGGAAGGATTGATGTTATCGTCGGGACACACAGAATACTTCAGGATGATGTGAAGTTCAAAAATCTGGGAGTTCTTGTTATAGATGAAGAGCACAGATTTGGTGTAAGGGCAAAAGAAAAAATAAGGCAGATAAAGAAAGATGTTGACACGATTTATATGACCGCCACACCTATCCCAAGAACGCTTAATATGGCTCTTTCAGGGCTTAAGGATCTGTCAGTAATAAAAACTCCACCAGAGGGAAGGGTTGAAACAAAAACATTCGTCTCGGTTTTTGATCAGAATGTTGTAAAAAAGGCTGTTGATTTTGAGCTTAAAAGAAACGGGCAGGTATTTTACCTTCACAACAGAATACAGACAATTTATGACAGGGCTGAATGGATAAAAAAGCTTTTTCCTAAAGCAAACATAGGTGTAGCCCACGGAAAGATGAAACCTAAACAGATAGAAAAGGTAATACTTGATTTTATTCAGGGGAACATAGACATACTGGTTTCAACATCAATAATAGAGACAGGAATAGACATACCGACAGCAAACACATTAATAGTTGAAAGGGCTGATCTTTTTGGTCTTGCTCAGCTATACCATCTTAGGGGAAGGGTAGGCAGGGGAAATCTGCAGGCATACTGTTATCTTCTTATTCCTCCTGAGATATCAAAAGATGCCCAAAAAAGGCTTGATGCTATTATGAGGCTCACAAGACCGGGATCCGGTCTGAAGTTATCTGTTGAGGACATGCAGATAAGAGGGGCAGGTAATATACTTGGTGTAGAACAGAGCGGACATGTAAAAGCTGTCGGTTATGATTTTTATATAAAACTTCTTCAAGATGCTGTAAATGAAGAAAAAGGACAGATCAAAGCAGAGCCTGTTGTTCAGGTAGATCTGGACAGCTACATTCCAAAAGAATTTATTAAAGACCCTTTAGAAAGAATGAATATCTATATGGCTGTATCAAAAGCTGTTGATACAGAAGAAATAGAAAAAATAAAAGATTATCTGAGAAGATTTTACTCAGGTCTCCCTGATGTTTTTAATTTA